>JAODMX010000017.1 GCA_025464735.1 Frondihabitans sp.
CTCCCCGGTCGGACTCACCGGTGCGGCAGCCGACGCGCTCTTCTCAGCGGGCAAAGCCGCCATGGAGATGAACGGGCCGTGGGCCGCAGCCGGCTACAAGGCCGCGGGCATCGACCTCGGGATTGCGACCATCCCGGTCGGCGTCAACGGCAAGGTGACGCTCGGATCGACGGCACCGCTGGCGATCTCGGCGAAGACGAAGTACCCGGCGCAGGCCCAGGAGTTCCTGGCCTACTGGACGAGCAAGGCGGCGCAGCAGAAGTTCGCACTGACTACCGGCTTCCCGCCGCTTCGCAGCGACCTCTCGGATGACCCGCAGCTCAAGGCCGACCCGGTCGTCTCGGTCTTCGCGGCCCAGGTGCCCGACTCGCGCCTCTACCTGCCCGGCGTGCCCAACGCGACCCAGGTGGATGCCAACGGCTACGTGCCGCTGATCGGCCAGATCACGCGCGGTCAGAGCGTGGCCGCGTCGACCGCGACGATCGCCTCCACGATCAACGGACTCACGGGCTGCACGTCGTAGTGTCCGCCATCGTCACACATCCGGAGTCGTCGCGCCTCGAGCGCGGCGGCTCCGGCCCGGCGAAAAGCCGCCGCGTCTTCCGGTTCCAGCCGGCCATCCTCTTCCTCGCGCCGAGCGCGATCATCCTCGGCGCCTTCGTCTTCTGGCCCATCATCCAGTCGCTCTACTACAGCTTCTACAACTGGACGATCGGCGCCACCACCCAGCAGTGGGTCGGTTTCGGCAACTACGCCGAGCTGTTCCGCGACCCGCGGTTCTGGAACTCGCTGGGCGTGACCCTCGCCTTCACGATCGTAACCGTCGCCATCGTGGTCGTGCTCGGTTTCCTCACCGCGCTCGGGCTGCTGCGAGAAAATCTGATCACCCGCGTCGTGCGCTCCGTGTTCTTCTTTCCGACGATCGTGTCGTTGGTCTCCATCGGCCTGGTCTGGAAGTTTCTGCTCGACCCGAGCATCGGCCTCGTCGGCGGCCTCACCCAGCTGTTCGGTCTCGCACCCGTCGCCTGGCTGCAGTCGACCCAGCTCGCCCTTCCCTCGATCATCTTCGTGGCGGTATGGCGCAACGTCGGGTTCGCCATGGTGCTGTTCGTGGCCGCGCTCAAGGGGGTGCCCGCGGAGCGCTATGAGGCGGCGCGACTGGACGGTGCCAACAACCGCCAAATGACCGCCTTCGTCACGATTCCCAGCATCCGGCCTGCCCTGTTGTTCACGACGCTCATTCTCACGATCCAGTCCTTCCAGGTGTTCGATCTCGTCTATGTAATGACGGGCGGTGGTCCGCTATTCGTCACCGACACGCTCGTCAACGAGCTCTTCCGCGAGGGATTCGTCAATTTCCGCACCGGCTACGCCTCGGCCATCTCCTGGGTGCTGTTCGCCATCATCATGATCATTTCCGCTCTCCAGCTCAGATTCTTCAGGTACAACGATGTCGATTGACGCCGCCCGACGGACGGGCGCGACCGCGCGCCTGGCTGCAGCTTTCAAGTGGATCCTGCTCGCCATCGGGCTGCTGTTCGCGCTCGTGCCATTCATCTGGATGGTGTCGGGCTCGTTCAGGAGCGAGGCCGACCTCTTCGGCAACCCCGCGAGTCTCTTCCCCACCAGCTGGACCTTGCACGGCTACATCGGCGTGTGGCAGCAGCTGCCCTTCCTGCGCCTTCTGCTCAATTCGTTCATCTTCGCCGGCGTCACCACCGCCCTGTGCCTGCTGTTCGACTCGATGACCGCCTACGCACTGGCGCGGATGCGCTTTCGCGGGAGGAACGTCGCATTCGTCCTCGTGATCGCGACGCTGATGGTCCCCTTCCAGGTGACGCTGATTCCGGTGTTCATCGAGCTCTTCCACCTGAACTGGCTGAACACCTACCAGGGCCTCATCATCCCGAGGGCGACCAGCGCGTTCGGTATCTTCCTGCTCAGGCAGTTCTTCATGAACATTCCGACAGAGCTGGATGAGGCGGCACGCATCGATGGAGCCGGCCACCTGCGCATCTATTGGAAGATCATTCTGCCGCTGGCGAAGCCGGCCCTCGCGACAGTGGCGATCCTCAACTTCGTGGCGCTCTGGAACGATCTCCTCTGGCCGCTCGTCATCACCAGTTCTCCCGACATGCTCACGCTTCCCGCGGGGCTGACCCTGTTCGGAGGACAGCACGTCACGGACCACGCCGTGCTGCTCGCCGGCGCGACCATCTCGCTGCTCCCCATCGCCCTCGGATTCTTCTTCGCCCAGAAGTACTTCGTTGCCGGCGTCGCCACCACAGGACTGAAGTGACCACATGACGAACCCATTCTCTTCCGACGACTTCGTCTGGATCGCCGGAATCGAAGACACCTGTGTCTACCCGGCGGCCGGCTTCGCCATGGAACCGCTCGATGAATACGACCTGACCGAGCACAGCGCAAACTGGATGTCGGACCTGCAACTCGTGCACGATCTCGGTGCGACGTCAGTTCGATACGGCGTGAACTGGCCCCTGGTCCACACGGCCAGGAACGAATACGACTGGTCCATGCTCGACGAGCGCTTTCAATTCGCAGGCAATGCGCTCGGGCTCACCGTCATCGCCGACCTCGTTCACTACGGCACCCCGACGTGGCTCGCCGACGCGTTCGCAGACCCCGACTACCCCGATGTCGTGGCAGAGTTCGCGGGCGCGTTCGCGGCCCGCTATCGGGGCCTCGTCGACCACATCACGCCCCTCAACGAGCCCATCACGACCGCATCGTTCTGCGGCCTGCGCGGTGTATGGCCGCCCGCGCTGACCGGCTGGGCGGGGTGGACCGCCGTGACCATGAACATCGCCCGCGGCATCTCCCGCTCCATCCACGCCATCCGTGCCGCGAATCCCGACGCCGTCATCGTTCACGTGGAGGCATCGTCGCTCTACGGGACCGCAGACGAAGCGCTCAAACACCGTTCCGTGCACCTCCAGGAGTTGGGGACCCTCCCCACCGACCTCGTGCTCGGATTCGTTTCGGAGCATCATCCGCAATATCCGTGGCTCATCGCCAACGGAGCACGCGCATCCGAGCTCGCCGAACTCGTCGCGAACCCGCCGACGATCGACCTGCTGGGAGTCAACTACTACCCGACGCTTACTCCGCGCACACTGGTTGCCGTCGCCGGCGCCGTCGACCAGGTCGCGACGGACGGCTGGACCGATGGACTTGCGACGGCCCTCCGGAGTTTCGACGATCGTTACGGTCTGCCGCTGCTCATCACAGAGACCAGCATCGAAGGGGATGATGAGACACGCAAGAGCTGGCTCGACGACTCGGTCGCGTCAGTGCATGCTCTGCGCGACGAGGGCCTCGACATCCGCGGATACACCTGGTGGCCACTGCTCGACTTCGTCGACTGGTCGTTCGCCTCGGGCGGCCGCAACGTCGAGGAGTTCCTCGTCGACGACGCTGTGGTCGCATCCAGAACCTCCTCGGCCGCACAGGGTCGTGAGGCATCCGGTGCGCGATCGAAGACGCCATTCCTCCGTCGAATGGGGCTGATCCGCCTCGACGAGCAACCCGACGGCAGCCTCGTCCGCACGCGCACGTCGGCTGCCGAGCGTTTCGCAACCCTCGCCAGTCAGGCAGTGCAGGACAGCAATGCGTGAACCGGTGTACCCCGGATACCTGGCCGATCCGTTTCTCACCAGCACCGCGAGCGGCTACCTGATCTACGGCACCGGCGACCCCGGCCGG
>JAODMX010000090.1 GCA_025464735.1 Frondihabitans sp.
GCCGCTGCCGCGCATGTAGAGCCAGCCCCACTTCTCCCAGTTGGTGCGCCTCTTGGGCGCGCGAGTCGAGCGGGGAGCTTCGATGGTGTCAGTGGTCATGGTCTAGAACTCCGAGAAGATGACGGAAATCTGGCGGGGCAGGAATCCTGCCAGGAGGATCACCCAGAGGCCGATAACGATCCAGAACATCAGCCGCTGGTGCTTCGCGCCGCCGGCCCAGAAGTCGATCAGGATGATGCGGAGGCCGTTCAGGGCGTGGAACCCGATGGCGCCGACCAGTGCCGCCTCACCGAGGCCCATGACGGGCTGCTTGTAGGTGTCGATGACCGCGTTGTACGCCCGTGGGCTGACGCGGACGAGCGCCGTGTCAAGGATGTGGACGAGCAGGAAGAAGTAGATGGAGACACCCGTGATGCGGTGCAGCACCCACGACCACATGCCTTCATGCCCCCGGTAGAGCGTGCCCTGAAGGCCGGACGCTCGCGGCGCGGGAACGCTCGTCGGTCGGTTCGTTGGTTCGGGGGAGCCCTCAAGGACCCCCGTTGACTGCTCGGCCATGAGCATCCCTCCTCGCGGATCGGGGCGTGTTCACATGAATCAATGATCATCCTAGGCATCCGCTCAGGAAGCTGCTGCGAAGGCCAACCTAACTATCTCGAGGCCGAGACATCCTCGATCGGTGTCTCGAAGGGGTTCTTCGTGGCGATCGCGCGGTCGTAGTGGCCGAGGAGCTCGTCTCCGAGGGCCGTCCAGGTCCGCCCGACGACTGCGCGACGGCCAGCCTCCCCGAATCGGGCGCGCTGCTCCGGATCCTGGACGAGGCTGAGGACAGCACGTCGCAGGGCGTGGTCGTGCCGCGGGTCGGCGAGGAACCCGTCGACGCCGTGTCGCACCAGGTCGAGCGGGCCACCCGCCGCCGCGGCCACGACGGGGAGGCCAGCTGCATGGGCCTCCTGCAGAGTCTGCCCGAAGGTCTCGGTCGTTCCCGGATGCACGAAGACATCCAGGGCGGCGTACGCCGTGGCGAGTTCCTCGCCGCGGAGAGCACCGAGGAACACTGGGTCGAGCGGCGCGAGTCTCCGCTCGAGGGCGTGGCGTGCCGGCCCGTCGCCGATAAGGACCAGCCGCATGCCCCGGATCCGGCGGAGCGCGCTCAACCGCTGTAGCTCCTTCTCCGGTGCGAGACGCCCGACGTAGCCGACGACCACTTCGTCGTCGCTTGCGAGACGGGAGCGCAGGATCCCTGTGGTGGCTTCCTGACGACGCCTCGGGTGGTACAGCGCCGAGTCGACACCGCGTCCCCACCGGGCGAGGCGGTCGATGCCGATCCGCTCCAGGTCGTTCCACGACGACGTCGACGGGACGAGCGTGAGGGTCGCCCCCTGGTGGATCCGGCGGATCACTCGCCAGGCGAGCGCTGTGGCGGGTGCACCCAGACCGTTGCGCCCCGCGTACTTGGCCATGTCGGTCTGGAAGACGGCGACCGACGGCACATCGATCCGGTTCGCGGCCGTCACGGCCTGAGCGCCGAGGATGAAGGGGGATGCGGCGTGCACGACGTCGGGTGCGAACCCCGCGAGGAGTCCGGCGAGCTGCGGGCCGGGGATCCCGACCGGGAACTGGCGGTAGGCCACCGACGGCATCCGATGGATCGGAAAGCCGGCGAAATGGGTCGGACCCCGCCCGTCGGGAGCGATGACCATTGCCTCGTGTCCGCGGAGGGCCAGATGCTCCAGCACCCGGCAGACGCTGGTCGTGACCCCGTTCAGAGTCGGCAGGAAGCTCTCGGTCACGATGGCTACACGCATCTCTTCCCCTCGATCAACGTGCTTTGACGCTACGTCCGCTGCGTGACCGGCCGAGGAGAACGGCGTGACCTGTGAGTGTCGCCGACGTGAATTGAGTGTGCGGCCCAGAGCTGTCCACAGACGGGTTCTCCCGGGCTCACGCCGCTAGGGTGGCTCGCATGACTTCAGCACGCGAGAGCCTCGACCGGTTCTACAGCATCATTCCGGCCGGCGGCATCGGATCCCGGTTGTGGCCGCTCAGCCGCGCGGACGCGCCCAAGTTCCTCCACGACCTCACGGGCAGCGGTTCGACGCTGCTTCGTGGCACGTGGGATCGCCTTGCCCCGATCAACGGTGAACAGCGCATCATGGTGGTCACCGGCAGGTCGCACCGCGCCGCGGTCGAGGCACAGCTCCCGGCGCTCGCCGACCACAACGTCGTCCTCGAGAGCGAGCCGAAAGACAGCACCGCCGCGATCGGGCTAGCCGCGGCCATCCTCGTAAAGCGCGAGCCCGACGTGATCATCGGCTCGTTCGCCGCCGACCACGTCATCGCCGACCAGCGCGGTTTCGTGCGCGCCGTGCATGAGGCCATCGCGGCTGCCGACGCCGGGTACATCGCGACCATCGGCATTACGCCCACCGAACCGGCCATCGGGTTCGGTTACATCCACGCCGGCGAGCCGCTGAAGATCGACGGCGCCCCGCACGCGAAGTCGGTCACGTCGTTCGTGGAGAAGCCGGAGCTCGAGACCGCGGAGGCCTACCTTCGCGACGGAAACTACCTCTGGAACGGCGGCATGTTCATCTCCCGCGCCGATCGCCTCCTCGAGCAGCTGGGCGAGACACGACCCGAGCTCCTCGCGGGGCTCCTCGAACTCGCCGACGCGTGGGACACCAGTGCCCGCGGATCCGTGGTCGACAAGATCTGGCCGAACCTCGAGAAGATCGCCATCGACTACACCGTCGCCGAGCCGGCCGCCGCCCAGGGGCGGCTCGCCGTGATCCCGGGCGACTTCGACTGGGATGACGTGGGTGACTTCGCTTCGATCGCCAAGCTGCACTCGAAGGGCCGCGCATCCGACCTCGCGATCCTGGGGGAGAACGCCCGTGTTCTCGCCGACTCCTCCTCGGGCATCGTGGTCAGCCAGGGCGATCGACTGATCTCCCTCATCGGCGTGACCGACATCGTCGTCGTCGACACGCCCGACGCGCTACTCGTCACCACCAGCGCCAACGCGCAGCGGGTCAAGTCCGTCGTCGATGCACTCAAGCTCTCGGGTCGCAACGACGTCCTCTGACGCCCTCTCCGGAAAGCTCTACATTAAGTCATGACGAGACGCACAGAATTCGACTGGGACACCCTCCGAGCGGCGGCCACGGAGGCCATGCATCGGGCATATGTTCCTTACTCGCGTTTTCCTGTCGGCGCTGCCGCGTTTACAGATGACGGGCGCATCGTCTCCGGCTGCAACATCGAGAACGCCTCCTACGGGGTCACGCTGTGTGCCGAGTGCTCGCTCGTCAGCGATCTGATCATGGGTGGGGGTGGTCACCTCGTCGCCTTCGCCTGCGTGGACGGTAACGGTGATGTGCTCATGCCCTGCGGTCGGTGTCGGCAGCTGCTCTACGAACATTCCGCCGAGGGCATGCTTCTCGACACGGTGTCGGGTTTCAAGTCCATCGACGAGGTGCTGCCCGATGCGTTCGGTCCGCGTCAGCTCACCGAGTATCGCGCCTCGCAGGGGGAAGCGTGACCCCCACAGTCGAGCCCTTCGACGCCGTCGACCTGATCCGTGTCAAGCGATCCTCGGGAGCGCTCAGCACTCCCCAGATCAACTGGCTCATCGATGCGTACACACGTGGCTACGTGGCCGACGAGCAAATGGCCGCGCTCACCATGGCGATCTTCCTCAACGGCATGGACCGGCGGGAGATCCGTGATCTGACTCTGGCCATGATCGCCTCGGGCGAGACGATGTCGTTCTCGTCTCTCGGCAAGACCACGGTCGACAAGCACTCGACCGGGGGAGTGCGCGACAAGATCACCCTTCCCCTCGCGCCGCTGGTCGCCTCCTTCGGCGTCGCGTTGCCACAGCTGTCGGGCCGAGGTCTCGGGCACACCGGCGGCACGCTCGACAAGCTGGAGAGCATCCCGGGGTGGCAGGCGTCCATTTCGAACGAGCGGATCACTGAGATCCTGACCGACGTTGGGGCTGTCGTCTGCGCCGCCGGATCCGGGCTCGCTCCCGCCGACGGCAAGCTCTACGCCCTCCGCGACATCACCGGCACCGTGGAGAGCATCCCGTTGATCGCGTCGTCGATCATGTCGAAGAAGATCGCCGAGGGTACCGCGGCACTTGTGCTCGACGTGAAGTTCGGCTCCGGCGCGTTCATTCAGGACATCGACCAGTCGCGCGTCCTTGCCCGAACCATGGTCGACCTGGGGCAGGACGCCGGCGTCAAGACGACCGCGCTGCTCACCGACATGAACGTGCCGCTCGGTCTCACGATCGGAAACGCGCTCGAAGTCCGCGAGTCACTCGAGACGCTCGCCGGCGGCGGGCCCTCCGACATCCGAGAGCTGACTGTGGCTCTCGCGCGCGAGATGCTGACGCTGGCCGGGCAGCCCGATGCGGACGTCGAACGCGCCCTCGACGACGGCCGCGCCGTGGACACCTGGCGTCGCATGATCGAGGCGCAGGGCGGCGACCCATCGGCGCCCCTGCCCACGGCGCGGGAGACCCACGTGGTCACGGCGTCGTCGTCCGGGTATCTCGTCACGCAGGAGGCACTGCCGTTCGGCATCGGCGCCTGGCGCCTCGGAGCGGGCCGCGCTCGCAAACAGGATCCGGTCCAGGCCGCCGCAGGGATCGAACTGCACGCAAAACCCGGCGACCGGGTCGTCGCCGGGCAACCGCTCTTCACGCTGCACAGCGACGACGGGTCGCGGTTCGACCGGGCGCTCGAAGCCGTCGAAGGCGCCTGGTCGATCGGCCCTGAGGCTCCTCGGCTCGCGCCGCGGGTCGTTGAGAGGATCGGATAGCCGTTCGGGCGTGCGCCTCGCCGCGTTCGTGCGTGGAGCGAATCGCCAGGGTTCGCCCGAGATCCTTGTGGGCGTCACCCAGATTGACCGTGGATCGTCCTAGTAGGTTTGACGCATGAGCGCACCGGATCAGGAATATCGCTTGCCCAATGGAGGGCCGAGCATCGCCGCGCTTCCGAAGGTGTCCCTGCACGATCATCTCGACGGCGGTCTCCGGCCGACGACCATCGTCGAACTGGCAGCGGAGGCCGGTGTGGTGCTGCCGAGCGACGACCCTGGCGAGCTCGGCGCCTGGTTCGCTTCGCAGAGCAACTCCGGCTCGCTCGTCAACTACCTCAAGACATTCGACGTGACGATCGCCGTGATGCAGACGGGCGACGCCCTACGACGCGTCGCGCACGAGTTCGTTCTCGACCTGGCGGCCGACGGCGTCATCCACGGCGAGGTTCGCTGGGCGCCCGAGCAGCATCTCGAGCGCGGGCTTTCCCTCGACGGCGCAGTGGAAGCGGTGCAGCAAGGCATCGACGATGCAATCGTCGATCTGGCCGAGCGCGGGCATGAGATCACGATCGGCCAAATCATCACCGCAATGCGGTCCGGCACTCCGTCCCGGTCCCTCGAGATCGCCGAGCTCGCCCTACGGCATCGGGAGAACGGCGCGGTCGGGTTCGACATCGCGGGTGCCGAACAGGGTTTTCCGCCCCGAGATCATGCCGCCGCGTTCGCGCTCTTGGCCGCTGAGTTCTTCCCCGTTACCGTCCACGCGGGTGAGGCCGACGGTCTCGACAGCATTCGCGGCGCGCTGCTCGACGGCCGCGCTCTCCGCCTCGGGCACGGTGTCCGCCTCGCCGAAGACATCAGCGTGCTGACTCGTGACGGCGATCAGACCACCGTGGGCCTCGGTCCGATCGCCACCTGGGTGCGCGACCGTGAGATCGCACTCGAGCTCTCGCCTTC
>JAODMX010000100.1 GCA_025464735.1 Frondihabitans sp.
ACGAAGGGGCCCGGCAATTGCCGGGCCCCTTCTGCGTGCACGGGGGGCAGGCAGAAGGTTTCGCCGCACGGATCGCAAGACCCGCGATCAGGAGCACGACTTCGATGATCCCGAGCACGCCACCGAAAGTTTCATCCCAGGTTGCTTGCCAAGCGCCGCGTGCATGCGTCGGAGTTGTGCGTCGCGCAAGCGGAACTTTGAGCGGGCAGCCCGAAATTCGAACGAATATTAGGACGGCTCACCCTGTCGTGTTCGATCTAATCAATTCACAGTCCGCTTATGCGGCCCGAAACCATCAGGACAAGTCAACTTAATCGTCAGCAATCCCGAATTCGTAGCGGACACTTTGGCCCGTCTGGAACAATCAGTTTGTGGTCACAGCAGAGCACGCAGAACTCATAAGACAGCTCTCACGACTCCAGCGCCGCAACTGGGGCCAGGACGCACTACTCGCGTGTCTTCGCAAGTTACGCGACGGTGGCCCGACGGAGTACCAGATCGTCGAAGTCCGAAGAGCACGCCCGGTTGAGGACGGGTTCGACATTGTGTACTTATCTCCGTGGGGTCCAGAGGTCGGCTTGGCGGCCCGCGTCGGGCTGCTAAAGCACTTCATAGGCATCTATCAGAGCTCCGAGGACGGCCTCACCGCTGAAGCATTTGGGCAGGAGGTTGCCGACTTCTACGTCGCCGAGCCACTGGGAAACTATTCCGCGGTACTCGACTTCGACGAGTCCGGTCTCGGATGGTGGGGCGCAGGTCACGCCGTGTGACCGGGCGACGGCGTCATTTCCGGACGAAAAGCCAGGCGCAAGCGGTGTCCTGCAGGTTGCCGCAGGCGGAACGTTGAGCGGGCACTTCGGCGAAACCCGAACGGGACACTTCTTCGGCTCGGAAGTGGCGGTGAGGGTGCCCAAGCTACCCCACCAGACTTCGATCTGGCGAGACTGTTCGGGGAGAGCGGCGAAGGGCCAAAGCCACTACTGCGATGACTACTGGGACACCGAGAACGCTGGTGATGAGTGCGGCCCACGGTGGCGCGAAAAGGATTGTGTTGGCGAATGCCAGCGCGGCCGCGGGCACGAGTGCGAACGCCCCCCCGATGACAGATCCGAGTCCGGCTACGACAAGCGCCTGCCAGAACGCGATTAATCGCTGGGTACGCGGCTTCGCGCCGACCGAGATCAGGGTGTATTCGTCCCGCCGTCCGTCGATGCGGGAGAGGCTGAGCGCGATCACCGCCGAGGCGAGTGTGCCGAGAGCCGCAACGGCGACAATGGTCCAGTCGATGGCAGCAGCAAAGCGGGACGGACCCATCTCCACCGTGAGGTCGGCCTGGGTTTGTCGACCGGAGCCGCTGTGCTGGTCAATATATCCACGGAGCTCATCCTGTTGGGCAAGTGTTGGCGCGGTAGACCGCGCGATGAGAACGAACCTCGGCTGTACCGCGATTCCCATTTTGGCGGCCGTCTGCGGGGAGACGACGATTCCGAAAGCTCCGGGGTGCGAAGGTGAATCCGCGACGGCGGTGAGGGTCGAGCTTTTGAACGGCTTCTTCCCGGGGGCCATGTCGTCGCCGTTGTTGAGTTGCTTCTGCGTCCACCAGTTGATCGTGACGGTACTCCCGGTGAGGTATTGCGGGTAGAGCGAAACGACTCCTCCCGCCTTGAGAGTCTGGAGTGCCTGTGCGCTCGGACGCTGACCCAGCATTGTTGCAAGGTCGGCCGCGTTACCCACAATGAGCTTCGCGCCGACACCGGTGCTCGAGAGAAATTGCGGCTCTTTGCAGGTGCGCGAGCCTTCGTCGAAGGCGCAATCATATTTCGGATTCACGCCGGGTTCTGGGATCGGTGCGGCGTTAGCCTTGACGAGCTTTGGGTCGATGGACACCGCATCCGGCGCTGCCTTGATGACGCGTGCATTCGATGTACCAAGCACCTTGTCGGCTTCACGCGCGTAGTCAAAAGCAATCGCTGCATCGGCCGGCAGCGGCGGTTTCTCACCATCGAACTGGTTGGTTTGGAACTGGATGATCGTTGAATGGAGCGGCGCGTTCCAGGAGTAGTTCGCTGCCGCGGCCGCTTCTGAGCCGCTGAAGGCTGCCATCAGAAAGACGCCGACAAACGCTGTACTCATAATGACGGCGATAGCTGGCACTGAGCGCGCGCTGTTCCGCGCCAGGTCGCGCGACGCAAGCCGAGCCGAGGAGCCGATGCGCGCCATCCACGAAGCCGCGGCACGCAGCACGGCGGGAAGCCCAAGGATGGCCCCGAGTTGCAGACCGATGGAGCCGATGACCAGAAGCGTCGGGCCGCCCCATTGCAGGATTTGCGCCGGCGGGTTTTGGGTGCTGGCCACGAGCGTGAGTACGCCACCGAGGGCCGCTATTCCGGCGCCAACAACGATCATGCCTATGCCGATGGCGCTGCGCAGACGGCTGGATTTCGCGGGGTGCCGGGCCCCGCGAAGAGCGGCCACGATATCGAATCGCGAGGCCGAGCGCGCTGGGACAGCGGCGGAGATCCAGGATGCGACGACGGCCACGATGCCGAGGACACCGAGGGCAACCGGGTTCGCGTCAAACCCGTAGTACTTAGTGATGCTTCCGTCACCCGTCACGGACATGTACCCCCACGCAGCGAGCAGCCCGAGTCCGATTCCGAGCAGCGCACCAGCAACCCCGAGCACCACACCGCCGCTGGAAACGGCGGTGCGCAGGACTCTCCGATCTGCGCCGACACTGGCGAGCACAGCGAGCGAGCGTTGTTGCTGGCGCGCGCCCACCATGAAGGCCGCGCCAGAGAGCAGCGCAATCTCGACGAGCATGAAAGCACTGATGATCGCGAAGATCGCCACGAGCGTCCACCCTGTGTTGGCGTCCGGTGTGTTGATCGATTCCGTAACCGCACCGGATTCCACTACTCCGCCGTGGTGGTTGAACGCGAGCACGTCCGTCCACGTCACCGGCGGACCTGCGAGGTAATAGGACGTGCCATAACCCGTGGTCACGCTGGCTCCAGGAAATGCGCCGAACTGCCCGAATACGACGTCCGTGTCAGCCGGAAGCGTCAGGTCGCGCATGGTGCCGACGACCGTGTACTTCCTGCTGCTGTCTGCCGCTTGAACCGTGCCGCCCACGTGGGTGCCCAATCGGGCCAATGCTGAGGGCGTGACGAGGAGTTCATTTGCCGAGGTCGGCGCGTGGCCCTTCAGCAGTTCAAACCTTCCCGCGAACGCAGGGTCCCAACTGCGCCCGGCCTCACCATCGATAGAAGCGACCCCGTGCGCGGAGCGGAGATACAGCAGCGCCTGCTGCAACGGCACGACCCGCCACTGGTCTGGTACCCACGAGCTCACCGGGGTCGCGTTGGGCGATCCGTATCCGGCCGTTTCCTGGCCGCTGGGGGTTTGCTTGACTCGGCCGCTATCAACGATGAAGGACGCGGACATATGACCCAACTTCGCGCTGACCGTTTGCGCAACAGTCCCCGTCATGCTGAGCGCCACAGTTCCCACAGCGGCAAGCCCGAGCACCGGGATTGCGACCAGCAAGACGATCAGGATGCTGCGCCCTCGGGCGCGCCAGGCGTTCCGTGCGGCCAATCGCAGGCCCAGCCGAATGGTGGCTCGGCTCCGACGCGAGAGGGATGACGCCGGTCGGCCTTTGCGCCGCGGACCGCTCACGCCTGCCGCCCGACGAACTCGTCCACCCTGGAGGCTTCCGCGTTCCCGACGATTCGTCCGTCGCGCAGAAATACGACCCGGTCGGCCCAGGCGGCGTGGCGGGCATCGTGCGTCACGAGGATTCCGCCGGCACCGGCATCCACCCGGTTGCGCAGCATCCGGAGGACGAGTTCGCCGGTCCCCGAGTCCAGGGCACCGGTTGGTTCATCCGCGAGTATCAGCGATCGGCCGCCGACTACCGCTCGGGCAATCGCGACTCGCTGCTGCTGGCCCCCCGAGAGGTCGTCAGGGTAGTGATCGGCGCGGTCATGCAGTTCGACGACCGAGAGCGCGTCGAGTGCTGCGCGCCGGGCCTTGCTGGCCTTCCACCCGTCGAGTTCGAGCGGCAGGCTGACATTTTCGACCGCGGTCAGCGCGGGAATCAGATTGAAGTCCTGAAAGACGAATCCGAGGGTGCGGCGACGCAAGGCCGCCAGCTGCCCCGCGTCGAGTTCGCTGACCCATTCGTCACCGATGACGACCTCACCACCGGTCGGTTTGGTGAGTGCGCCCGCGATGGTCAGCAGGGTCGACTTGCCCGAACCAGACGCACCCATGATGGCAACGAGCTCTCCCCGTTTCACCTCGAGGTCGATTCCCGCCAGGGCAACGACGGCAGTCGCCCCGTGTCCGTAATGCATCGAGACGCCGTCGAGGCGCAGCAGGACGTCGCTCATCGGTTGACCCGCTTTCGCGACGAGGCAGGGTTCTGTTGAACAGACGGTGCGACACTCGTTGAGGTTGCTCGATCTGCTGCCGCTCGTGCCAGCCGTTGCTCAGAATGATCGAGCCAGCGAATCTCGGCCTCGGCCTGGAAGATCATGGACTCCACCACGAGGAGCCACGCCATTTCGCTCGGGGACCGTGAGTCACCGCCGGCCGCTTTGGTGCGTGTCAGATCCTGAAGCGTGCGAGTCGTCGATTCTCGCTGGGACTGGATGATCGACGCAATATCGAGCTCGGGCAGAGTGGATGCAAGGGCCAGCTTCATCGCCAGCGCATCCCGGGCTCTCTCAACGTGCTCGATAGGCACGGTCAGCCATCGATCGCACTCCGCACGCCCAGCT
>JAODMX010000199.1 GCA_025464735.1 Frondihabitans sp.
CCGATGCGGCGCAGCTCCGAGTCGTCACGGAAGCGGCTGCAGGCCATCTCGACATCCGACAGGATCCGGTCGGCGATCTGTCGCGCCCTCGTCAGAGCCGTGGCATCGGTGACGACGATGCGGGCAGAAGTGCTCCAGATCGTCCAGTCGGTCGATGCCCCAAGTGTTCGCGCTTGGGTCGCTTTCATGGTGTTCATCACGCGTCCTCCGTCGTGTCGGAGTATCACTTTCGCGATCCATGCTTCGGCATTGCTCTGCGAAACCAGTGCGGATTCTAAGAGACCCCGGTACGGTCGCTGGGGGCGGTCAGGAGCCGCTCGACGTCGCGGACGACGAGCTGCTGCTCGAGCTGCCGGAGACCGGCGTGGTCGTCGTCGTGGTCGAGCTGCTGCTGGTGCCCGAGCTGGTGCTGCTTTTGCTCGTGCTGGTGCTCGTCGGCGTCGTCGTTGCCGTGCTTTTGCTCGTGCTGGTGCTCGTCGGTGTGGTCGTCGCGGTCGCGGTGGGAGTGGCGGTCGACGTGGAAGTCGACGTGCTGGATCCTGTGCTCGAATCGGTCGTGGACGTCGTCGTTGCAGCGTTGCTTTCGTTCCACACCGTGAAACCGCTCACCGTCGCGATCGCCACACCCGCTAGGCCGACTGCGGCCGTGACGGCCCGCGCCCGGCGGAATCCGCTCTCTCTGATACCCATGTTCTCCGACTCCTGACGATCGTGGTCTGATCCAGCTGACACGTCGACCTTCCGTTGCCGAACTTGACCGACCCTGTGGGCTCACCTCTGATTCCCTAAGAGCGGCCCGGATGCCGGCTCAGTGCCGCCCTCACGGGGCACGGGGCGCGGTGGCGACTAGGCGGGGCGCTGCCAGAGGGTGACGAGGCCGCGCGCGTTGCGTGTCATCGCGAGGTAGTGGCCGACGACGCCGAGGACGAAGAGCGCGAAGCCCGTGCCGACGAGCACCTCGGTGAAGGCACTGACGGCCTCGCCGAACAGCATCATGAACAGGCCGACGAACAGCAGCGCCGTCCGCACCTTGCCGACCTTCGACACCCGCACATCGGGCGCACCGTGGAACGCCAACACCGCCCAGGTTCCCGAGAGGATGTCGGGAATCAGGAGGATCACGACGAGCTGCCACGGGACGATCCCGGATGCGGCAAACGCGGCCACGACGAACACCACGGTCAGCCGATCGGCGACCGGGTCGAGCCAGGCCCCCAGTTCGGACGTCTGATCGAAGCGGCGTGCGATGAACCCGTCGACGAAGTCCGTGACGAACACGACCAGCAGGACCACGATCGATGCCCAGTACTGGTGCACGAAGAGCAGCACCCCGAAGACCGGAAGCAGGAGGATGCGAATGGCCGAGATCACGTTCGGCACGGTCCTCCACTCGTCTTCGTGGAACAGTCGCTGGCGGAGGCTCGTGGCCGGGCCGGAGGGGTGGGGGGACATCCCCGCGGCCGAGGTGTCGCCGAGAACGAGGCGGGGGTCGCCATCGGGCAGTCGCACCACGAACCGCCGCACCACGAGATAGATCACGCCGACAACCGCGAGAGCGATCAGGACAGCCCAGCCGCCGACTCCGAGGTAGGGGTGGGCGATGTGGAACGACGCGCGCGCCAGGACGCCGACCAGGATCCACAGTGCCGACCAGGCGAGCGAGGCGACCACGCTGCCCCGCAGGAAGGCGCCGTACGGTCCGCCGGAAGCACCGTCGACGGCCGGAGCCAACACCCGCGCCGTCGGAACGAGCCTCGTCAGGAGGACCGCGCCGATCCCCCGACGCTCGATCGACTCGGCCGTGGCATCCCACTGCTCGACGCCGAGTCGACGGATCAGCGGACTGAGGCGGAGCGCCGGCCCGGTGTTGCGACCATACGCGAACGCGACATGGTCGCCGATCACGCGGCCGACCACGACAACGACGAAGAGAAGGATCAGACGCGGCGCGGTATCGAGACCGGCGGCGGCCACGATCACGACCGGGCCCCCCGGCACGTAGCAGACCGAGCCGAGCGCTGTTTCGAGGACGGCCACGACGAATGCCGCCGCAAGCGCAAGGCCCAGCGGGATCGTCGAGGCGCCCTCGTTCAGCCACTCGACGATGCTCACTCGACCATTCTCCCTGGCGCGGGACACCAGGTGCGCCACCGGGTGCTGGATCCTGCGTGTCGTGTCGTGTCGTGTCGTTGCGGGCCGCGGGGCATTCTCACGCCGGACAGCCCCGCGGGCGGCGGTGCGCGGGTGGCGGGCGGCAGGCCGCAGACGGCTGTTCGGGCGGACTGCGGACGTGGGCCTCCTCCGCGGCCGTGCAGCAGGGCCGCGATCTCCTCCGGGAGCGGCCGAGCCGCGCGGGCCGTTCCTCCGGGACGGAAGCGCGATCCTCCCGGACGGGAGGGAACGGGACGGGGCGGAACGGGTCGATGCCGCGCCGCCTGCCGCTCTGACGCGCATCGGTGTTTCGTCACGGGTCACTTGACTCCGAAGTCAAATGACCGTTCCGGAAAGTCGTGGTGAGACTCGCCGCGGCGGCGCCTCAGCGACGCACGCGCGAGTACTGCGTCAGCAGCATCCCCGAGGCGAGGAGCACATGGTCGAGCGTCAGCGCGCGCAGATCGATGGACTCAGGGCCGTGGGTGATGCGCGGGCCGGCTCCGCCCTCGAGCGACGGGCTGATCGTGAGGCAGAGGGCGTCGAGCACGTCGGCGGCGATCAGCGCACCGAGGAGCGACGGACCGCCCTCACAGTGCATCTGCGGCAGGCCACGGTCGACAAGAGTTGCCACGAGCCGGGCCGGTTCGACCGTAGTCGCGCCACAGGAGACGACGTCGGCGACCGCCTCGAGTTCCGCTCGCCGTCCGGCGTCGGCGGAGTCCGCGGTCACGACGAGCGGCCTCACCGGAGCGTCGACGAAGACGGTGCTCGCCGGGTCGAGCGAGAGGCTCCCCGAGACGATTGCGAAGGCCGGCTGCGGGGCGAGGCCGTTCGCGACGCGCCAGGCCACCGCGGATGTCGGAAGTCGCATCGGACCGTACCCCTCCGACCGGATCGTGCCCGCGGCGACGATCACGACGTCACAGAGCTGGCGCAGCAGGTCGAAGATCCGCCTGTCGGCAGGCCCACCGAGCTCGCCCGACAGCCCGGAGGACGTCGCCGACCCGTCGACGCTCGCGATGAAATTGGCTCGCAACCGTGGAACATGCCGGTCCGCCGGACCATACAGGGCCAGGAGCTCGGCGTCGGTCAGACCCTCAGCGTCGGCTCCGGTGCGAGGCACCCTCGCATTCGCTGCCCCCGCACCCCCGAACAGCAGCCGAACGGGCCCTTCCCCGCTCATACGTTGTGCACGGGGTGCGCGGGCGCGCGCCACCCGAGGATCGCCTCGACCATCCGCATCGCGTCAACCGCTTCGCGGACCTGATGGACGCGCAGGATCCGGGCCCCGAACATCGCGCTGACCGTCGCCGCGGCCAGCGTGCCCGCCAGCCGATCTGCCTTGTCACGCTCAAGAGCTTCGCCGATGAAGTCCTTGTTCGAGACAGCGGCGAGAGTCGGGAGACCGATCGCGGTGATCTCGCCGAGGCGACGCGTGAGTTCCAAGGTCTGCACGGTGTTCTTGTTGAGGTCGTGACCCGGATCGATGATGAGCCGCTCGTCGGGGATGCCTCGCGCGACCGCGAAGTCGACCCGATCGCGGAGAAACGCGGCGACCTCCCCCGCGACGTCGTCGTATCGAGGGTGCGGCGCCGGCTGGCGTGGCACCGCTAGCGAGTGCGTGATCACGAGAGTCGCCTCGCTGGCCGCGACGATGTCGGCCAACCGAGAGTCATGGATCCCGGTGGTGTCGTTGATCACCGAGGCACCCGCCGCGATGGCCGCTTCGGCCACCTCGGGACGGAAGGTATCGACGGAGATCACGACGTCGGACTCCTGCGCCAGCGCTTCGACCACTGGGACGACCCGCTCGATCTCCTCGTCGGCGGGGACCTCAGGGCCGGGCGCGAACTTCACGCCTCCGATGTCGACCCAGTCGGCTCCGTCGCCGACTGCGCGAAGCGCGGCCTCCACGGCCCGGTCGAGACTGAACGTGGCGCCCTGGTCGAAGAACGAATCGGGCGTGCGGTTGACGATGGCCATGACGACGATCTGACGATCGAAATCGAAGGTGCGGCGCCCGATGGTGCGCACCGGGGATCGCAGATCGGGGAGAACGAAGCCCGCGGGAGAGGCGGTGAGCGACTCGTCGGTCACGAACGCTCCCCCCGCTGCCGGACCCCGATCAGGCTGATGGCCTCGGCCCGAGCCGCGGGCTCGGAAAGCGCACCCCGGCTAGCAATCGTCACGGTCGAGCTCCGGGTCTGACGCGCGCCACGGGTGGTCACGCAACCGTGGACGGCATCCAGCACGACGAGCACCCCGGCGGGCTCGACACCCTCCTGGAGCGCCTCGGCAATCTCTTCGCCCAGACGCTCCTGGAGCATCGGGCGTGAGGCGAGCGCATCGACAAGCCCCGGGATCCGGCCAAGCCCGACGATCTTCGCGCCTGGCACGTACGCGACGTGAGCGACCCCCAGGAACGGCAACAGGTGATGCTCACACACCGACCGGAACTCAATGTCGCGCACGATCACGAGCTCACCCCGCTGGCCATCGTCAGCGGGGACGACAGCTTTCGCCAGAAGCGCGTGCGGGTCGACACCGAGCCCTCCGAAGAATTCCTCGTAGGCGTCGGCGACACGACGGGGCGTGTCGGCGAGACCGGGGCGCTCGGGGTCGTCTCCGATCGCCTGCAAGATCTCCAAAACGGCAGCTTCGATGCGGGGCCGGTCGAATGGCGCTGACATGCGTATGTTCGTACCCCTTCATGTACCCCGTCGCGTCGGGATCCTTGGGGGAAGGGTACCTCGCGCCACTGACGGAGGGTGACACGCCCTAGCGGCCGAGCACCTGACGGTCGAGGAAAGCGCCCGAGAACTTCCCCTCGGGGTCGTACTTCTCGACGAGCGCGCGGAACTCGGGCAGGCGCGGGTAGCGCTCCTCGATCTCCTCGGGCGTCACGGCCGAGACCTTGCCCCAGTGCGGGCGCGGCGTGAACGGGCGCAGCACCTCCTCGATCGCGGGGAGCAGCTCCTGCACCTCTGCGGTGTGTTTTGCCCAGGTGAAGTGGATCGCGAGAGAATCACGCCCCTGGGTCTCGCTCAGCCAGAAGTCGTCACCCTTGATCGTGCGGAGTTCGGTGACCAGGAGGTGCGGCTGGATTCGCTCGCTCAGGGTCCGAACCGCCGCAACAGCTTCGGCGCCTTCGTCGAGCGCAACGAAATACTCCGTCTGGATCTCGTCGCCGTTCGACGGCGTCCGGTCGAGGCGGAAGTGCGGCAGGCGCTCGGACCACGGGCCGACCGTGCCGTCCATCGGCGTCGTGTTGTCGTCTTCGCTGACGAATCCGACGAACTCCGTGTGGCGTGTGGCGCCGCGGATCTCGTCCGGGACCTCGATGTCGTCGTGGCCCTCAGGGATCCTCGATTTCACCCACATCTGCGTGAGGATGTCGCCGTAGACGGTGAACAGGCTGACGCTGTAGCCCAGGCTCATGACTTCACGGAGCCCCGAGCCTTCGATCGCCGCCCACGGGAGCCCGTGATAGACGTCCTGCCGGACGCGATAGCTCGGTTCGACAGCGAGAGTGAGGCGGGTGACGACGCCGAGGGCGCCGAGGTGGATGACGCTGCCGTCGAACTCGGCCTCGCCTCGGCGGACCGTGCGGAGGGCCCCGTCGGCACCGACGAACTCGAGTGCCTGGATCGCTGTCGAGAGGGAGCCGTTGCCGACGCCGGATCCGTGGGTTCCGGTGGCGGTCGCGCCGCCGACCGAGATGTGCGGGAGAGAACCCATGTTGTGCAGGGCGAGGCCCTCGGCTTCGAGTGCCGTTGCGACCACGCCGTAGCGGACCCCTGCGCCGACCGTGACCGAACGCCGGTCGCCGGCGATCTCGAGGTCGAGCGGGAGCTCGGTGGTGCTCACGAGGACCCCTGGGCCGTCGGCCACGTCGTTGAACGAGTGGCGCGTGCCAAGGGCGCGGATGTGAGGCTCGGCAGCCACCGCCTCCTGCAGCTCAGCGATGGATCGGGGGTGCAGGATGCGCGAGGCGCCGTACACATGCGTGCCGGCCCAGTTCTGCTCTCGCTCAGCGGTGAACGTCATATCGACACTTTGCCATGCCTCGGACCATTCGGAAAGACCTAATTGTTGATTGCTACAACAAATTAGGTTTCATTCAATGTGAACGCTCACATCAGGATCCAGAACGACGCGGCCACCAAGGTCGACCAGATCACCAGAGACAAGTCGGGTCGACACTCGCGAGCCACCGCCCTGGACGATCTCGAGATCGCGGCCAAGCCTGGGCGTGATCGCCACCGCGGCCGCGCCCGTCGCCTCGTCTTCTGCGATCCCCATCTCGGGCGCGAACATACGCGAGCGGATTCGGCCTGACGGTTCGTCCACCCAGGAGTAGGCGTAGTGATGGCCGCTCGCGTACGCGGCGGGGTCGAGCGCATCGACGTCTGCAGGATGGTCGAGCTCATGCCAGATGAAATCAGGGGCCCAGGATGCTCGACCCGTGACCCAGGTCAGGTCACCTTCGTAGCGCACGGCGACGTCGCCCGCGGGTACTGCCAACACGGCCACCGGCCGACCGATCGACCTCAGCCACCAGGCCGTGCCAACCGTCGGGTGGCCTGCGAAGGGCAGCTCCTGGGCCGGCGTGAAGATGCGGATACGTGCGACGGCGCGCGGACCGTCGTGAGCGTCGACGTCGTCGAGACCGTCGATGAAGACCGTCTCGCTGAAGCCGAGTCGCGTCGCGATCTCCTGCTCTCGACCCCGCGTGTCGTCAGACGTCTCAAGGATGCCCAGTGGATTGCCGCGAGAACCATCCGGCGTGGTGAAGACACGGACGACGTGGACGCCGATCTCGGCGGCTTCGGTCACGCTTTCTTCCCAGCGAACTTCTCGTAGACGGCAGAGATGTCATCGCCGCCGTGGCCGAGCTCGGACGCGCCCGCGTAGACCGTCGAGAGAGCCTCGAGCACGGTGGCGTCGATGCCGGCGTTCCGAGCCGTCTCGGTGATGAGACCGACGTCTTTTCTCAGACCGTCGAGCGCGAACGATGCCGGGTACTCATGAGCAATCATGTTCGCGCCTTTCTGATGGGCGTACGGGGTGTCGGAAGCTCCGCCGCCGATGGCCTGAAGGAACAGGTCGGGATCGAGGCCCAGTGCACCGGCAAGCGCAAGAGACTGGGCGATGCCCGCCGTGATGGTGGCGATCCAGGCATTGGCGGCGAGCTTGAGGGCGGAGCCGTTGCCCACGCGCTCCCCCGCATTCACCGTCTTACTGCCCATCGCGTCGAGAACCGGCTTCACCGCGTCGATAAGCACCGGATCGCCCGCCGCAAGCATCACCAGCTTCCCCGTTTCGGCCGGCGTCTTCGTGCCGAGCATCATCGCTTCGACGAGCTGGATCTGTGCGGTCTGCGCGAGTCGGGCCACGCGAGCGGTGCCGTCGACACCGATGGTGCTCGCCTGGATCCAGATGGCGTCGCCCGGCACCTCGTCGGCGACCTCGCCGAGGATGCTGAGCACGGAGTCGGCGTCGAACAGGATCGACACCACGACGTTTGCCTCACGGACCGCGTCTGCCGCTGTTGCCGCGACAGTCGCGCCGTCCGCCGCGAGCGGGACGGCCTTGTCGGAGTGCCTGTTCCAGACGGTCACGTCGAAACCCTCGCGGAGGAGCGTGCGCGCCACTCCCTGCCCCATGATGCCAAGCCCCAGGACTGTCACCTTCATCTGCCGCACTCCCTTGACCATCCCTCGCTACATCGTCGCCGACCTTTGGCGCTCGGTTTCACGCTACCCGCTGCACGGGGGCGTGGCCGCGGTTCCCACTCTGCCCGACCCGCCGCGCGCCAGCTCAGCGCCAGTCGTCAGGCGGCAGCGTTTCGTCGTACGGATCGTCGGACGGCGCGTCGGCCCAGTCGGCGACGAGGTCGGGCTCGGGGTCGGCGGCGCCATCGGCGGCATCAGGGAGAAAGCCGCCGACCGGGGACGACGAGCTTGCGCCCCGCGCCCCGTCTCGACCTTCAGTAGCGCCGAAGGAAGGCCCGCCCTGCCGACGAGCGCGAGCGGCACCTCCGACGGCAGCACCAGCACCGGCACCCTCACCGGCGCCGCCCGCACCGCCCCGCGCCGCCACGTCTTCGGGCGACTCCCCGGCGACGAGGTCGAGCAGTTGCTGGCCGTAGGTCTCGAGCTTCTTCTGGCCGACACCGGAGATGGCGCCCAGCTGATCGAACGATGTGGGGCGGGCCGTCGCGACGCCACGAAGGGTGACGTCGCCGAAGACGACGTAGGCCGGAACGCCCGCGGCGCGTGCAGTCAACGACCGCCACGCGCGAAGTGTCTCGAAGAGACCCTGCGCCTCAACCGGGAGGTCGGCGGCGGCCGCGCCAGAGCCGGATCCGCCACGGCGAGACGAGCGAGCCGGTCGGGCAACCCGCTCGGGCTCCTTGCGCAGACGCACGGGACGGGCACCGGAAAGGACGGCAGAGGAGTCTTCGGTGATCAGGAGGGTGCCGTAGCCGTCGGGTGACACGGCCAAGAGCCCCTGGGCCAGCATCTGGCGAACGACACCACGCCACTCCACATCGGTGAACTCCGCCCCGATGCCGAAGGTCGAGAGGGCCTCGTGGCCGTTCTGCGACATGCGCGGGGTGCGCTTGCCCAGCAGAATGTCGATCAGGTGGCCGGCACCGAACTGCTGGTTGCGCTCGCGCTTGAGGCGCACCACCGTCGATAGAAGCTTCTGAGCCGGAACTGTGCCGTCGATGGAGACCGGCGGAGTGAGACACGTATCGCAGTTGCCGCAGGGCGTGGAGGCCTGACCGAAATAGCCGAGGAGTTGCACCCGACGGCACTCGACTGTCTCGCAGAGGGCGAGCATGGCGTCCAGATGTGCGGTGAGTTTGCGGCGGTGCGCGGCGTCGCCCTCGGACTGATCGATCATTCGCCGCTGCTGCATAACGTCTTGGAGGCCATAGGCCAGCCAGGCGGTCGACGGCAGGCCGTCGCGGCCGGCACGACCGGTCTCCTGGTAGTACCCCTCGACCGACTTGGGGAGGTCGAGGTGGGCGACAAACCGGACATCGGGTTTGTCGATGCCCATGCCGAACGCGACGGTGGCGACCATCACGATGCCGTCCTCGCGCAAAAAACGAGACTGATTGCGCTGACGCGTGCCCGCGTCGAGGCCCGCGTGGTACGGCAGTGCAGGAATACCGTGGTCGACCAGCGACTGCGCGGTCTTCTCGACGGACGCGCGCGACAGACAATAGACAATGCCGGCATCGCCGGGGTGTTCGGTCTGGATCAGTCGGAGCACCTGCTGCAGGGGCTGCGCCTTGGCCTCGATGCGGTACTGGATGTTCGGCCGGTCGAAGTCGGCAACGAAATGCCGGGCACCGTCGAGTTCGAGCCTGGTCGAGATCTCTCGATGGGTCGTCTCGGTCGCGGTGGCCGTGAGCGCGATGCGCGGCACCTGAGGCCAGCGCTCGTGCAGCACCGACAGCTCGAGGTAATCGGGACGGAAGTCGTGGCCCCACTGCGCCACGCAGTGAGCTTCATCGATGGCGAAGAGCGCGATGGTGCCCTCGTCGAGGAGCTGCTTCGTCGACTCGAGCTTGAGGCGCTCGGGGGCGAGGTAGAGCATGTCGAGCTCACCCGAACGGAAGGCTCGTTCAACCAGGCGACGCTGATCAGGATCCTGAGTGGAATTGAGGAAGGCGGCACGGACTCCCACGGCCTCGAGCGCATCGACCTGGTCTTGCATGAGTGCGATGAGAGGCGAGACGACGATGCCGACCCCGTCTCGGACGAGCGCGGGCACCTGGTAGCAGAGCGACTTGCCGCCGCCCGTCGGCATCAGGACGAGAGCGTCGCCACCCCCGACGACCTGCTCGATGATCGCGGCCTGATTGCCCCGGAACGAGTCGTAGCCGAAGACGTTGTGGAGCACGTCCAGGGCGCGCCTGTCGTCAGGAGCCACGTCGTGAAAGTCGAGAGGAGGAGCGGAAGTCACGCGGGAAGTCTACGAGGCGCCACCGACGCGGGGACTCGGTGGCGTGGGGTTGGGGATAAGTTGCGCCGGGGATCCGGGTGCTGTGGACGGCGCAATGCGTTCCGGCTGGTGCTTCCGGGCAAGGCCGGTCACCAGCAGCACGTAGACGGCCGACGCTACGACCGTGATCGCCGCCCCGACGGGCGTGCCGTCCGACTCCGTCGAGGTCACGACCGGGGCCGCCACGATGAATACCACGACGTTGTTGATGACGTGCGCGACGAGCCCGGCCTCGAGTCCTCCCGTTCTCCAGGTGAGGTAGGCGAACGAGACGCCGAGCGCGGCCACGTCGAGCTTGCCCCAGACGTTGTAGTTGTGCGCGAAAGCGAAGCCGACCGTGGGCACGACGATGGCGACGATGGGCCAGCGGAACCAGGATCCCAGGGCCTGCATCCCGAGACCGCGGAACGCGAACTCTTCTCCCGCGGCCTGGAATGGCACGAGCAGCACGATCAGCACGATCGACACGGCCAGAGCCCCCGGCGGCGTCGCCTGCTCTGCGCCGCCCGTATCGCCCTGCCAGGACGCGGGCACGATGAGGCCGAGCATGATCGTGATCGCCATGTAGACGACGCCCGGCACAATGAGCCTGGCCAGCCAACGCCAGCGGAGGCGGCCCATGACGCTGGTGAGCTGTCCGAATGTTCCGAGGCGCGCGATGCGGACGCCGAGCAGGACCGCGGGGAGCATCGTCGCCACCGAACCCAGAGTGAACAGCATCACCAGTGGATCGGAGGCATTCTGCTGGTCTTGGGCCTGCGCCTTGAGGAGCGCAACCTCCGCCTGGTGTCCGCCGACCGCCTCGACGATGCCGAGAACGATCAGCTGGTAGACGAACGAGAAGCCGTAGTAGAGGACGCCTCCGACCAGGATCGCCAGGAGCGGCTTGTACCACCTGAAGGTCGGCAGGATCCGGAACATCCGGTGGTAGGCGAAGATCACCCACCGAGGGTACCCGGCTGGTGCTTGCGGCCCGCTGTCGCTCGCGCGCGGCGGCGGGCGCCAGGCGGCAGACGCCAGGCGGCAGACGCCTCAGTCGGCGATCAGCCGCTTGCCGAAGCCGAGCGCGCCGTCGGGCGCGTAGTCGAGCCGTTCGTAGAAACCGATGACCGCATCGTTTCCGGCGCGCACCTGCACGTTGATCTTCGGGCAGCCGAGTTCGGTGAGGCGGCGCTCGGCCTCCGCCATGATCTGGGCGCCGAGCTTCTCGCCGCGGCGCGAGGGGTCGACCGCGACGTAGTAGACCCAGCCGCGGTGGCCGTCGTAGCCGGCCATGGCGGTCGCGATCGGTGAGGCCGCGCCAGCAGCCCCGTCGCCCACGCCGACCAGGAAGAGCTCCGGCTGCACTCGGAGCTTGCGCGCGATGTCCTTGCGCGGGTCGTTCCAGGGGCGCGTGAGGCCGCAGGCCTCCCAGAGCGCGACGACGGCGTCCGTCTCGGTCGGAGTCGGGTCGAAGGGGCGAATGTGCATCGTTCGAGTGTGGGGCGCATTCCCAATCGGGGTCAAATCGCCCCAAACCGTGTCAAAAGGGACACTGGCTGCCGGTGTGACCCCGATCCTGAACGGTTGCGCCACCGCGTCACCCGGTGACGGAGAGCGTCGACGACCCGCCGGGCAGCTGCCGCACCTCGATCCGGTCGGCGATCCGCTGCTTGAGCTCCTCGACATGGCTGACGATCCCGACAACGCGACCGTGGGCGGACAGGCGCCCCAGCTCGGTCATCACGGCGTCGAGGGTCTCGGAGTCGAGGCTGCCGAAGCCTTCGTCGACGAACAGGGTGCCGAGGTCGAGACCCCCGGCTTCGGCCTGGACGACATCGGCGAGGCCGAGGGCCAGGCTGAGGGAAGCGTAGAAGGTCTCGCCTCCGGAGAAGCTTTTGGGGTCGCGCGTGGTGTCGGTACGGTGGTCGCGGATGGCGAGGGCGAGACCGGTCTTGCGGGCTCGGGATCCGGATTCTCGCGACTCTGAGGCTTCGAGCTGGAATCGTCCGCTCGACATGACCGCCAGGCGGGCGTTGGCCGCCGCGACGACATCGTCGAAGCGCCTGAGGAGCACGTAGGTGCCGAGCGTGACTCCGCGCACGTTGGCAGCGCCGGTGGCCGAGGCGATGTCGGCCATTCGAACGACGGCTCGAGCCTCCTCGGCGACGGCGGAACTGGCTTGCACGGCCGCCACCAAGCCCTGCACCGCCGCGTCGACCCGCGCCAGCCGGTCGTTCTCTCGCGTGAAAAGCTCGGCAGACGCAGCCAGAGCCGTCGAAGCCACCTCAAGCGAAGACGACGCCAGCGCGACAGAGGCCTCCTCGTCGCCGGACAGCGAGGCGACCTCGGGCTCCGCGAGCCCGGCGTTCACGACAGCCCAGCTCGAGTCGTGCGAAGCGATCTCGGTGTCAAGCCGTGTCAGTGCGGACCGGTCGAGTGCTGCGGCTTCGGCCGCAACGACATCGGTGAACCCCGCCTCGGTCACGGCCGCCGTCAGCGACCGTGACCGCGACGTGACCGCTGCCTCGGCTGCGGCAGAGGAGTCGACCGCGACGAGGGCGGCTTCCACCGCTGCCCGCTCCTGCGCCAGCTCGCGCGCCAATTCAGCGGCCGTCGGGGCGCGCCCGTCGAGCGCCCGAGCGAGAGTCTCACGATCCGCGGCCAGCGTGGCTCGAGCGGTCTCCGCTCGCGCCGACGACGCCACTCGGGCCAGCCGATCGCTCTCGATCGCTGTGCGCAGCTCTTCTCCCGCCAGATCGAATGCCTCAAGCGCCGCCGCCGCTTCGTCCACTGCCGCCGCGGACGAGCGCGAGAGCGCCAAGCCGGCCCGTGCCCCCTCGAGGGCCGAGATGGCGCGGTCGCGGTCGATTCCATCGAGCAGCTTGGCCGCGTCGTCGCGACGGGCGATGGCGGTGGCGACGACGGCCGAGGCCGAGCTGAGGTTCCGTTCCGCCGCCTCCCGGGCGGCGGCGGCGCGTTCGACCGTCTCGTCGTCGGGGTGCTCGTCGGTGAGGAGGGCGGGCGCAGGATGCTCGCGCGATCCACACACGGAGCACGCCTCACCCGGCACCAGCGCCAGCGCTAGCTCGCCCGCCATGCCCTCGATCCGGCGACGACGAAGAGCAACCTCCGCATCGACGGCGTGCGCGGCATCGCGAGCGGCCAGGTCGCGCGCCGCACCGGCCGACATGACGGCGGCCTCCAGCTCGGCGAGCCTGTCGACGTCACCGAGGATCCGGGCAGCCTGATCGACCGCGGCGACGGCGGCCGGTTCGTCCCGGCGTGCCGCGATGGCGGCCTCAACGGCTGCCACGAGCGGAACTCGCTCGGCGGGGCGCTCGGCGAGCGACACAGTCGCCGCCGCGATGCGGGCATCGAAGGACTCCACTTCGGCGTCGGCGACCAGAGCCTCCGTCGAGCGGTCGGCGAATCCCGCCTCCACAGTGGTCAGGCCGGTCACCGTGGCAATCTCGGCCACGAGTCCGTCGCGCCGGTTGCGGAGCACGGAGGCGTCGATACCGGCGAGGGCCGGATGCGAAGCGACCACCTCATCGAGACGACTGCGAGCCTCGGCAGCCACCGCCTGCGCGTCGCGCAGGGCAGCGAGAGGCCCCGTCACCGATGCCGCTCGGCGCCCGGCGTCGCGTCGAACGCGCGACTCCTCGACGCCGTCGGCCGCGTCGACGAGGGCCGCGCGTCGGGACACGAGCGAACGACGACGCTCCAGAGTGGCAGCGAGCGCCAGCTGGGCCGCGTGCCGCGAGCGCGCCTCGTCGACCCTCGCCTGCGCGTCGTCGCGGGCGACCCGAGCAGCGGCGACACCGGGCGTCAGCTGCTCGACGAGCGAGGTAGCCGACTCCGCGGTCAGCTCCGGCTCCCCGGCCGCTTCGCGGGCACGCTCGAGGGCGAGGTCAACGGCGTGATCGGCGGCCTCGACGGTGCGATTGAACGAACGCTTCATGTCGACCAGCTGCAGCGTCGTCCGCTCGTAGATCTCCGTCCCGAAGAGGGACTCGAGCACCTTCTTCCGGTCTTCGCCCGACGACGAGAGAAACTTCGCGAACTCGCCCTGTGGAAGGACGACCGTCTGGACGAATTGCTGCTTGGTGAGCCCCAGGATCCGGGTGATCTCGCCGCCCACCTCCTGCGCACTCGTCGAGAGGACCTCGCCTGTGACCGCCTCCGGCGTCGCCAACCGCATCAGCGTGGCCGAGGCGTTCGCTCGGGTGAGGCCGGTGCCGCGAGATTTGGGGCGCCACCACTGCGGGGTGCGCCGGATCCGGTACAGCCCTGCCCCCGTTTCGAACACCAGCTCGACGAAGGGCTCCACCTCGGGCGCCGCATGGTGGCTGTGGAGGCGGTCCTGGCTCGAGGTCTCGCCGGCGAGGCTGCCGTAGAGCGCGAAGACGATCGCGTCGATGATGGTCGATTTGCCGCTGCCCGTCGGACCTTCCAGAAGAAACAATCCCGACTGCCCGAGCGCGCCGAAGTCGACAGAGAACTCGTCGGCGTACGGCCCGATGGCTCGCAACGTGAGCCGGTGCAGGTACATCAGGCGCTCGTCTCGGAGGCAAGTGCTGCCTCGTACGCGGTCCCGAGGACGGCGACCTCGGCCTCGCTCGCCTCGCCGCCGGTGGCGTAGGCCACGAAGTCGCGTGCCACCTCGAGGGGGTCGGTCTCTGCGGTCACCGCGCGACGTTCGGGTGCCACTGCTGCCGCGGCAGGCGCGTGCTGCACGACCAGCGCGTGCGGGAACCGCTCCGAGACCCGGGCATAGAGCTGCTCAGGATGCACCGGGTCGGTCACAAAGACCCGAAG
>JAODMX010000522.1 GCA_025464735.1 Frondihabitans sp.
TGACTGCGGTTCACCAGGAACACCGACGTGCGTCCCGTCGTCTCGTCGTGGGTGGCCACCGCGTCGACCAGCGGGACCTCGCCGTAGACGTCGGTCGTATAGGTGTCGCTGGTGAGCTTGACCTCGAGGGTCGACCCCTTCGCCAGCCGCGACGTCAGCGCGAACGGGAAGAACGTCGTCTGGCGCCAGGCCGGCCCGCCCGGCTCGGTCATGATCGGGGCGATCACGTTCACCAGCTGGGCGAGGGATGCGCTGGTCACCCGGTCCGCGTGCTTCAGCAGCGAGATCAGCAGGTTGCCGAAGACCACGGCGTCCGCCACCGAGTACGCGTCCTCCAGCAGGCGCGGAGCGACCGGCCAGTTGTCGAGGCCTTCGATCTTGTCGACCTCGTGGTAGCGGTCGAGGTACCAGACGTTCCACTCGTCGAACGAGATGTTGATGCGCTTCGAGCGCTTCTTCGCAGCCCGCACGTGGTCGACGCTTGCGACCACGTCGTCGATGAAGTGGTCCATCTCGACTCCCGCCGCGAGGAAACTGGCGAGATCGCCGTTCTCCTCCCAGTAGTAGGCGTGCATCGAGATGAGGTCCACGTCGTCGTAGGTCTCCTCGAGGACTTCGCGTTCCCAGGTGCCGAAGGTCGGCATCGCGGACCCCGAGCTTCCGCAAGCGACGAGCGTCAGGTCGGGGTCGACGAGGCGCATGGCACGAGCGGTCTCGGCAGCGAGCCGCCCGTACTCGTACGCCGTCTTGTGGCCGATCTGCCAGGGCCCGTCCATCTCGTTGCCGAGGCACCAGAACTTGACGTCATAGGGATCCTCGGCGCCGTTCTTCTTCCGAAGATCGGAGTGGAACGACCCGCCAGTGCCGTTGGTGTAGTCGAGGAGATCCACCGCCTCCTGGACACCTCGGGTGCCGAGGTTGACGGCCATCATCGGCTCGACCTCAGCTTTGCGTGCCCAGCGCATGAACTCGTCGACGCCGACGGTGTTCGGCTCGGTCGAGTGCCAGGCCAAGTCTTTGCGAGCGGGACGGTCGGCAACAGGGCCGATGCCGTCCTCCCAGCGGTACCCCGAGACGAAGTTGCCGCCGGGGTAGCGCACCGTCGAGATGCCGAGCTCGCGCACGAAGTCGATGACGTCACCCCGGAACCCGTCGGCGTCGGCCGTGGGGTGGCCGGGGTCGTGGATGCCGCCGTAGACGCAGCGGCCGAGGTGCTCGACGAAAGTGCCGAAGGTCTTGCGCGACACGGGAGCAACCACGAACGCGGGATCGAGGTTGAGGCGGGCGTGGGACATGGGTTCTCCATCCATTACAACGTTGTACTGCAAGTATGGACATCACGGCCGGGGCCGTCAAGTTCGAGTCATGACCCAGGCCCGCCGGAGCCCGGGCGCACTGCCGCGCCACTACGGAAGGAGCGCCTCCGTTGCTGCGCGGCTGCGCCAACTCAGGCAATCTGCCGCGGTGAGCGCGTGCGCTCGCGGCCCAGCACCCGGGGCGCGGCAGTTCTCCTGAGTTGCCGGTCCCCCTGCCGATCAACCGCGGCGCAGCCCTGCCCTGCCACCTCCTGCCGCGGCACCCGCGGCAGTCGCGCGACAACCCGCGGCGCCCCGCGCGCTCCGCCGCGAGCCCCGCGGGCGTCAGGTCAGGAAACCTGACGGCGGGGACGCGCGGACACGCGGCCGGAGACCCCGAACAGAACAGATCTCCTGAGCTACCGACGCCGGAGACCGCGGGCAACGAAAAAGGCAGGCCCTCGGGCCTGCCTTTTCACGGAGCGGAACGACCTAGACGGTCACAGCCGCCAGTACCTCGTCGAGCACGGCCGAGGCCTCCTCGTCGCTCGACTTCTGCGCCAGAGCGAGCTCGGAGATCAACACCTGACGCGCCTTGAGAAGCATGCGCTTCTCGCCAGCGGAGACTCCGCTGTCTTGATCGCGTCGCCAGAGGTCGCGGACGACCTCGCTGACGCTGTAGACGCTGCCGCTGCCCATCTTCTCGGTGTTGGCCTTGAAGCGGCGCGACCAGTTGCCCGGCTCTTCAACGTGATCGCTGCGAAGAACCTCGAAAACGGCCTCAACACCTTTGGCGTCGATGACGTCTCGGACACCAACGAGATCGACGTTGTCGACCGGCAGTTCGATTACGAGATCACTCGCGTGGACGTTCAGGGTGATGTATTTCTTCTCGACGCTCTTGATCGTGCGGGTCTTGACCGCAGTGATCGTGGCAGCGCCGTGGTGGGGATACACGACGGTCTCCCCTACTTCGAAAATCATCTAGTAGTGCCTCTGTCTTCTCTTGAGAGTGCGTAGACCAATGCCGGGCATCATCTCGGCAGTCTTACCATTCTACCCGATAAAAGCGTTGTATGATGCCGCGCTGCCCTCGCCGCGGACGCCGAGAGCGAACCACTGGAGCCCCAGCGGCCGGGTAGCCCGGGCGCCGAGCGGCGAAGGCTTCGCCAATCAGACACCCCTTCGCGCATTTTCGCGACGTCAAGCGCACAAACGCGAAGCCAACGCGCCTGGCAGTGGTCAGTGGCCGGCCGCGGGGGCGGCGGGGGCACCGACGGGCTTGCGAACGAAGAAGCCCGCCGCGATGGCGAACAGGGACACGATCGCGCCGGCCAGGAACGCGGTCTTGACGCCCGATGCCGTGGCCGACACCTCGGTCGCACCGAGCTTCAACTGAGCGGCTGCCCCCGTAGCAAGCAGGGTCACGAAGAGCGCCGTGCCAGCGCCTGCCGCTACCTGCTGGACGGTATTGAGGATCGCGCTGCCGTGCGAGTAGAGGTCGGGCTTGAGCGAGCCCAGCGCCGCCGAGAAGAGCGGGGTAAACGTGAAGGCGAGGCCAACGCTCAGCACCACGTGCACGATCGGGATGACATACGCCGGGGTGCCTTCGTTCAGCAGCATCCGCATCAGCCAGAGCGAAAGGCTCACGAGCACCGAGCCCGTGACGAGCAGCGGAGTCGGGCCGATGCGGTCGTAGAGACGGCCGACGAACGGCGAGAGCACGCCCATCACGACCCCACCCGGCAGGAGGAGCAGCCCGGTCGAGAGCGTCGTCAACCCGAGAACGCTCTGCATGTAGATGGGGAGGATGATCAGACTGCCGAACAGCGCGAGCATGCTGATCGCGATCATCACGATGGCGACAGCGAAGGTCGGCGTGCGAAATGTGCGCAGGTCGAGGAGCGCCCTCGAGGCCCGCGCCAACCGGAGC
>JAODMX010000208.1 GCA_025464735.1 Frondihabitans sp.
TCGAACGGCGCCATCACCCTCGGCCGCGACGACACCGTCGAGGGCGGTTACAAGACTGTGTTCGTCGAGGAGTTCGACCCCGCGGAGGTTCTGACCACGATCAACGGCAGCCTCGAGGGTGCCGGCTACGCGGTCGAGGATGCCCAGGGCCTCATGCTGTACAAGGGCGCTTTCCCCGACGTCGCGCTCTCTCCCACAAGCCGCCAGGTCGAATTCGAAGAGCTCCTCACCGTGTCGGCGACGCGCGTGGTCGTCATGTCGCCGTCGCACAGCACCGAGGATTTCCTCGAGATCGTCGAGCAGATGGGTCTGCACAAAGTCACCTACAACGTCGGCTGGACGGCCTGGCTCGACATCGCCCCGTTCGGCGTCACGAAGGCGACCGCGCTCGAGCGGGTGCGCTTGTGGCTGGGCGTGCCAGGCGAGCAGGTCATGGCGGTCGGTGACGGTCGCAACGACATCGACATGCTCGCGTGGGCCGGGGCGGCGGCCGGGCGTGGCGTGGCCATGGGGCAGGCTCCCGACGACGTGCTCGCGGTGGCGTCCGAGACCACCGGCGCCGATGTCGACGACGGGCTGGCGGCGGTGCTCCGCACCCTGTAGGGGCGCAGGGTCGCCGCGCCGCTTCGGGCGGACTCCTCGCCCCCACCTCCGCCCGAACTTGCCCTCGGCGCGGTGCTCTCCTCCACGGCGTGCTATCGGTGGCCTCGCTTCCTCCCGAGCCGCCTCCCCCTCCTCCCGTGCCGACGGCAGACCGAGGCCGAGTGCCCGAGCCGGGCTGCAGGATCCTTAGCGCCAGCTTCGAGACGCCGTTCCGTTAGACTCGTGGTGGCTGCGGTCCCGTGGGTCGCCAGCCGGGAGGGCTGTCCGAGCGGCCGATGGAGCTTGTCTTGAAAACAAGTGAGGGTAAAACCTTCGTGGGTTCGAATCCCACGCCCTCCGCAGCGAGAACCAACCGGCCCGACATGGCTCAGCCCGGCCGAGCACGGCTAGAGTTCTGCCATGGGCCTCGCAGACCGGTGGCGTAGTTCGCACATCAAAGAGCCAGTTCAGGGCGACTTCACGGTAGCCGCGGTGCGGCTTCTCGCACACACACCCGGCTTCTACTATGAGTACGACGTCGACGGTGTGGTGTCGGGGCCCGGTGTGACTCCAACTCCCGTTCACCGCGGCGGCATCCTGGTGCGCGAGCAGGACGCCCTCGCGCCAGGGCAGGTCTTCCCGGCCCTCGTCGATCGCTCCGACCCGCGCCGAAGTGTCGTCGATTTCCCCTCGACCAAGCCCGCCCACCAGGCATCCCCCGCTGAGAATGCGGCAGCGGCCGAAGAGCTGGCGGCCAGGATGGCATCGGAGAAGCAGCAACGCCCTTAGAGGTGCTGGCTCGCCAACCAGTCGTCGAAGGTCTGGTGACCCAGCTGAGCATCGGGGCTCGGCAGGAGCGTGCCGTTCCGCAATGCGCGACCCCACGCGCCTGGCAGAGGTACCTGGAGTACCGGCCGCGGCTGGTGCGTGGCGGCCAAGAATCGCCTGACCAGGTCGGCCATGAGTTCTTGTCGGGGGCCGGCGAGATCAGGGACGAGCCCTTGGGGTTCGCCAGTCGCCAGGGCCAGCAGCGCATCCGCGACCTCGGCAGCGGCGACGGGCTGCGATCGCATCGTCGGGACGACCTGCAGTGGGCCGACCTTGCCATGCTGGACGAGCAGGGCGGCGAACTCGTGGAACTGTGCGGTGCGGATCATCGACCAGCCGCCTGCCCTCTCCTGAAGAAGCCGCTCCTGCAGGGCCTTGCCCGCGTAGTAGTTACTGTCGACGGCTGCGGCGCCGATGATGGAGATTGCGACGTGGTGGGCGACGCCCGCCTTCTGCTCGGCCGAGAGGAGGTTGCGGGTGACATCGCCGAAGAATCGCACGGACTCCGCGGTCGACTGACTGCTCGGGCCCGAGACGTCAATGACGGAGTCTGCTCCGGCGATGGCATCGGCAAGCCCGATGCCAGACATCAGGTCGACCCCGTTCGTGCGCGAAAGGACGACAGTCTCGTGCCCCGCGGCTTTCGCGGCTGCGACGACCAGGCGTCCAACGGTGCCGGTTCCACCGGCGATGGCGATCTTCAACGAGTTCATACCCTTCCCGACGACGCAGGTCGCAGAAGTGTGAGGTCTCCGCTCGAATTTCCTCCGGCTGCGGGATCCCCTTTACTAGAGGTGAGGATTGCTGGAGGCGAGGAGGCCCCATGACCGAGGAGCAGGCCGTAGACGCAGAGGTGTTCGGGGAACGCCGGCACCTCGTGTCGTTGGCGTACCGGATGCTCGGCACGATCGTCGAGGCCGAGGACGCCGTGCAGGAGACGTACGCGAAGTGGTACCGCATGACGCCCGAGCAGCGCGATGCCGTCGACGTGCCCGCGGCCTGGCTGACCCGGGTCGCGAGCCGCGTCTGCCTCGACGAACTCTCGTCAGCCCGTGCTCGGCGCGAACGGTACGTCGGGCCGTGGCTGCCCGAGCCCCTGCCGGCGCTGGCATTCTCACCGTCGTCGTCGGGTGCTGATCCGCTCGATCGTGTCACCCTGGACGACTCAGTGAGCACGGCGCTCCTCGTGGTGCTCGAGTCGATGACCCCGGCCGAGCGAGTCGCGTTCGTGCTCCACGACGTCTTCGCGATTCCCTTCGACGAGATCGCCACGACGGTCGGGCGATCTCCCGCGGCGTGCCGTCAGCTTGCCGCGTCTGCGCGACGCAGGGTCGAGGCCAGCCGGGAGAGGGCCGTTCCGCGACGGGAGCACGACGACGTGGTGCGGGCATTCGCTGCCGCGGCTCGCGAGGGCGACCTGCCAGCGCTCATTGCCGCTCTGGATCCTCAGGTCGTCTTGCGCTCCGATGGCGGGGGAGTGGTCTCGGCCGCCCGCAATCCGGTGGTCGGTGCGGATCGTGTCGCGAGATTCCTGCTCGGGATCCTGGAGAAGCGCCCTGAGGTCGAGGTGCTCGACCAGGAGACCGCGGACGGTCTCGGGTTCGCCCTCTGGGCCGAGGGGCAGATCTTCGGTGTCGTGACCCTGGGTGTCGGCGGCGAGGTCGTCGACGAAGTCCGTATGGTGGTCAACCCCGCGAAGCTGTCGCTCTGGTCCTCAGCCCCGCCTGTCTAGGCTGGACTCTATGGGCACAGTCATCCTCGTTCGGCATGGTCGCACCACGGCGAACACGGCGGGAATGCTCGCGGGGCGGGCACTCGGGGTCAAGCTCGACGCGACCGGGCGCGAGCAGGCCGCGCGCACGGCTGAGCGTCTGGCTGTCGTGCCGCTCGTCGGTGTCGTCTCGAGTCCGCTGGAGCGGTGCCGGCAGACCGCCCGGTACGTCCTCGACAAGCAGAACCCGGAGCTCTCCTTCTCGATCGACAAGAGCATCACCGAGTGCGATTACGGCGACTGGCAGGGCCGCCCCCTCAAGGAGCTCGCCACCGAGAAGCTCTGGTCGGTGGTGCAGACTCAGCCGTCGGCAGCAGTCTTCCCTGGCGGCGAGTCGCTGGCGGCGATGCAGGCCAGGTCGGTGGCGGCGATCCGGCGGCACGACGCCGCGTTCGAGGCGGAGCACGGGCCGGGTGCCGTGTGGGTCGCGGTGAGTCACGGTGACATCATCAAGGCGATTCTCGCCGATGCGTACGGGATGCACCTCGACCTGTTCCAGCGGATCAGCGTCGGCCCGGCCTCCGTATCGATCGTTCGCTACGGCGCTAACCGTCCGGACGTCGTCACTACCAACACCGACTCGGGTGACCTCTCCTGGCTTCGGGCCAGCACACCGATAGACGATGCACCTGTCGGCGGAGGTGCCGGGCCAGCAGGGACACCCGCGTCGGCAGCGACATCCGAGCCATCCGTAACTGCCTGAGTCAACCGCAATGTCGCGCTCTTAGAATGAGGGCATGCCTACCGTCATCCATGGTTTCGACTGGCCGGATCGGGTCGTCGTCGGCGCGGTCGGTCAGCCGGGGTCGCGCTCGTTCTACCTGCAGGCTCGCGCCGGTTCGCGAATCACGAGCGTCGCCCTCGAGAAGGAGCAGTCGGCGCTCCTCGCCGAGAAGATCGAGGAGATCCTCGACGAGTTGATGGCTCAGGAGGGCAACCCGGTCAGCATCCCGACCGCGACTCCGATCGAGCTCGTCGACAACGACCCGCTGGAACAGCCGGTCGATGCGGAATTCCGCACCGGTGCGATGAGTCTGGGGTGGGATCCTACGACGGCGCAGGTCGTCATCGAGGCCTACCCGATGGTCGAGACCGATGAGGAAGACCCTGAGGAGTCGGCTGTCGAGCCGTCCGAGATGCTGCTGGTCCGGATCCCGGTCGGCACCGCCAGAGCGTTCGCCAAACGAACCCTCGAGATCGTCGGAGCGGGTCGACCGATCTGCCCGTTCTGCGCCGCCCCCATCGACCCGGAGGGTCACGTCTGCGCAGTCCCTGACGGCTTCTGATGCCCGAGGCCGATCTCGTCGCCGGTGAACTGGAGATCCTCGGCCGGATCACGGTGGCCTCGAACGCCACTTTCCGCGGCGTCATCGGCGACGCCTCGGTCGTCTACAAGCCCATCGCCGGCGAGAAGCCCCTGTGGGACTTCCCGGACGGCTGCCTCGCGAACCGTGAGGCTGCCGCCTACCTCGTCTCCGAGGCCTTCGGCTGGAACGTCGTGCCGCGGACGTGGCTGCGTGACGGCCCTCTCGGGACGGGGATGGTGCAACTGTGGCGAGAGCCGGATCCTGCGCAGGATGCGGTCGACCTGGTCGCGGCGGACGCCGTGCCCGAGGAGGGGTGGAGGCACGTCTTCGACGGGAGTGACGAGTGGGATCGTCCGGTGGCCCTCATCCACGAGGACTCCGAGGCGTTGCGGCGAATGGCCGTGTTCGACGTGATCGTCAACAATGCCGATCGCAAGGGCGGCCACATTCTCGAGATGACGGACGGCCACCGGCACGGCGTCGACCACGGGCTCACCTTCCACGTGGAGCACAAGCTGCGCACGGTGCTCTGGGGGTGGCTCGGCGAAGATCTCCGGCCAGACGAGCTGGACGGGGTTGAACGGGTCCGCATCGCCCTCTCAGGCGACCTCGGCTCGCGCCTCGCGGAGCTGCTCACGCTCGATGAGGTCGAGACCCTCGCGCAGCGGTGCGACCGCCTCCTGTCGAAGGCCCGCTTCCCGTCCCCGCGTGGCCAGATGCCTGCCGTTCCCTGGCCCCTGTTCTGACCCCGCCCCGCCCCGCCCCGAGTCGCGTCGCCTTCGTGGCGGTGGCTTCGCGCATTTCCGCGACGCGACTCACGAATTGGCGAAGCCCCGCCAGTCACGCGACCCGCGCCGCGAGCCGAGGTACGAGCCCACGACGGCGGCCCCGAGATCGTCGGACTCGGGTGCGGTCACGGAGCCGCCCACCCGGCTCGCCATGGAGTCGATGAATCGGGCCAGTCCGGGATCCTCACCAAGACGAAAGAACGTCGTGTGGGCTCCCAAACGCATCGAGTTGTCGAGCTCGCGCACCGTGTAGGCGATGGTTAGCGGGTCGGGGGGATAGCTGAAGTACACCTCGCCGTCCGGCTCGAGGTGGGAGGTGGGCTCGCCGTCGGTCACGATCAGGAGCACCGGCTGGGCGTTGGGGTGCTTGCGGAACTGCCGATTCGCGAGGAGGAGGGCGTGGTGCAGGTTGGTGCCCTTGTCCCACATGGCGTCGAGCCCCACGAGCTGGTCGATCTGCGTCGTCTCGGCGTGCCGGCCGAACGTGATGAGTTCGAGGTCGTCGCCGCGGAACCGGCTGGTGATCAGGGTGTGGAGCGCCAGAGCGGTGCGCTTCATCGGCACCCAGCGATCGTCCATCGCCATCGAGAAGGAGGTGTCGACGAGGAGGACGACGCAGGCCTGGCTCCGGGCCTCGGTCTCCTGGATTTCGACGTCGCCGATCTCGATTCGAACACCGGGTGTTTTGGATCCGGTTTCGCCCGCCGCTCTCGTGATTGCGTTGGTGATGGTGCGCGTGACGTCCCACGGCTCGGTGTCACCGAAGGCCCACTCGCGGGTCGCGCCGGATCTCTCGCCGGCTGCCCCCGCCTGACGGAGGTCGCGTTCACCCTGCCGGCCGGACATCTTCTCGGCGATGTCGCGCAGCAGTGCCCTGCCGAGCTGCCGCATGGCCTTCGGGGTCAGCCGGAGCTGGCCGTCGGAGGCGCGTTTCATCGCGCCCGAGTCGCGCAGCGCCTTGGCGAGCTGCTGGAGTGTGCGGGCGTCCACGGCTGCCTCGTTGCCGAGCTGGCGGGCGAGAGCGTCGAGGTCGAGGTCGTCGAGTTCGGAACCGTTGCTCGACTGCGAGAGCTGGTCGGCGAGAGCGTCGAGGTCGGCCAGGTCTTGGAAGACGCCGGTGCCGTCGCCGAGGCCGAGACCTTGGTCGCCGTCCATGCGTTCGGATCCGCTCCAGTTCTCTCCGGGCCGGAGGGCCCGCAGAGTGCTGTCGAGCTGAGAGAGGGAGTCCATTAGTTCTGGTGACCCGAACGCCTGCTGGGCCAGAGCGTCGAGTTCGTCGCGTTGCTCCTGGGTCATCGAGTTGCGCATCCGCTGGGCCGCTGCGGCGCGTTGCGCGAGTGCATCGAGGAGCTCGTCGATGGTGGCGGGCGCCTCGGGGAAGAACTCACCGTGCTTGGCCATGAACTCGTCGAACTGCTCGGGGGTGTCCTCTCCGCGGGCGTGCGCGCCGAGAAGGTCGTTCAGATCATCGAGCATCTCGGTGATGGCGGCACGGTCTTCATCGGTCGCGTTCTCGAGGGCGTTCTTCATGCCGGCGAACCGCTGGTCGAGCATCTCGCGGCCGAGGAGGTCTTTGATCTTCTCGAAGT
>JAODMX010000232.1 GCA_025464735.1 Frondihabitans sp.
GTGACCGATCTCCGACGCCGTTCTGGGTCAACCTGTACTACACGCTTCAGGGTCTGGGCCCCTGGCTGCTGGTAGCACTGCTCGTGGCGATGCTGTTCGCGTTCGTGCCTCGGCCGAGCGAGCTGGCGGTGTACATCGGCGTCTGCACCGTGCTCCTGCTGATCTTCTACTGCGTCGTCGCGGGCAAGGCCCTGCCCCACTATTACTACGCCTGGGTCTGGGCGATGATCGTCCTCGGCGCGATCGGCATCAGCAACCTCTGGAAGCTGACATCGCCGTTCGTTCGACTCTGGCCCCGCCTGTTGCCGAAGCCGCGGATGCTTGCTCGCGAACTCGCCATCGGCATTCTCCTGGTCTTCTTCGTGAACGCTGCCGTCACCTCGTTCACGATCCGGCAGGAGCGGCCGACCGGCTGGGCGCTGGTCCAGCAGGTCTTGAAGGAACATGGTCAACCGAACCGCTGGGTTCTGGCGACCGGCTATCCCTCCTGGGAATGGGTCCCCTACCTCGGCGGTCACGTCCTGGCACCGGTCCTCACTCACGCGCCTGGCTCCACCGCCGAGATCTGGACCCTCCCCAAGCCGACCGCGCCGCTCGACGCCATCGCCCTGGCGACCGACGGCGCTGCGGTGAACCCGACGGTGCAGGACTTCCTGAGGTCGCATCGCTCGCAGTTCAGGCGCGTCAACGTGAATTCCGTCACGCTCTACATCCCGACCGACCATCGGCAGGTCATTCTCTTCGGATCGACGCTTTCACTCGTTCCTGACGGTACCCACCACCTGCGGCCAGTTGTGAGAAGCGTCTAGTCGAGCAAGCCCCGGAGGTAGTCGCCGTAGCCACTCTTGACCAGGGGCGCTGCGAGTTCACGCAGGCGGTCGTCGTCGATCCAACCGCTGCGCCAGGCGATCTCCTCGAGGCACCCGATCTTGAATCCCTGCCGCTGCTCGATGACCCGGACGAACTCCGAGGCCTGCATCATCGACTCGTGGGTTCCCGTGTCGAGCCAGGCCGTGCCACGCTCCAGCACCTGCACCTGCAACGCACCCGCGGCAAGGTAGTGCTCGTTCACAGCCGTGATCTCAAGCTCGCCGCGCGGGCTAGGCCTGATGCCTTTGGCGATCTCGACGACCCGGTTATCGTAGAAATAGAGGCCGGGAACCACATAGTTGCTCTTGGGCACCGCGGGCTTCTCTTCGATCGACAGAGCCTGGAACTTGTCGTCGAACTCCACCACGCCATAGGCCCGAGGATTTGCGACGTGATACGCGAAGATCACACCCCCGGTGGGATCCGTGTTGGCGCGGAGGTTGGTACCGAGGCCGACGCCATGGAAGATGTTGTCGCCGAGCACGAGCGCGACCTTCTCGTCGCCGATGAACTCCTCGCCGATGAGGAACGCCTGGGCCAACCCGTCGGGAGAGGCCTGCACCGCGTAGCTGAGATCGATACCCAGCTCGCTGCCGTCGCCGAGGAGCCGGTGGAACTGCGTCGCATCGTCGGGCGTCGTGATGATCAGGATCTCGCGGATACCCGCCGACATTAGCGTCGACAGGGGGTAGTAGATCATCGGCTTGTCGTAGATCGGCATCAGCTGTTTCGAGATGCCCTTGGTGATCGGGTACAGCCGAGTACCGGAACCTCCGGCCAGAATGATGCCGCGCATCGCTGCTCCTTGCGGGTTGTGACGATTCGGGCAGACCGAACTCAAGTGAATGTGTGACATTCTAGTCGAACATCCATCGCCTGACTGAGTCTAGCCAGCAGGCCGCCCGGAGCGACGGCGATCGCGAGGGACGACGAGTGCGCCGCCCGTCTCGGGATCCTCGATCACCCGGCACTCGAGACCGAACACATCGGTGATGAGATCCTCGGTGATGACCTCGCTCGGCGCCCCGGTCGCGACGACCCGGCCTTCTTTCACGACGATGAGATTTGTCGCATAGCGCGCCGCTTGATTGAGGTCGTGAAGCACGGCAACGATCGTCGTGCCGCGCTCGTGGAGGTCTGCGAAGAGGTCGAGCAGGTCAACCTGATGCGCAATGTCGAGGAAGGTGGTCGGCTCGTCGAGGAGTAGGACCGATGTCTCCTGCGCCAGCGCCATCGCCACCCACGCACGCTGCCTCTGACCACCCGAGAGCTCAGCGACGGGCACGCCGGCCAACGAGGTGAGGTCGGTCTTCACCAGGGCGGTGACCACCGCATCCTGGTCCGCCCTCGCCCAGCGTCGAACGAGGCCCTGATGCGGGTAACGGCCGCGCTGAACGAGCTCCTCGACCGTGATGCCGTCGGGCGCGGTCGCCGACTGCGGCAGGAGCCCGACAAGGCGCGCGGCCTCCTTCGGTCGGAACTCGGCGAGATCACGACCGTCGAGCAGGATCCGACCGGCCGAAGGGCGCAGGAGGCGCGCGAACGCTTTGAGCAGGGTCGACTTACCGCAGGCGTTCGGCCCGATGATCACGGTGAACGATCCTTCGAGAATCTCGGCCGAGAGAGCCGTCGACACCGTGCGGCGGTCATACCCGAGTGAGACGTCGTCCGCCCGCAGCCGGGCAGGCCTCGCAGCAGACTGATCGGGGTCAGAGCTTGTCATAGCGCTTCTCTCGCTTCACGGACGAGCAAAATCAGGAGGTAGATTCCGCCGACGACCACGGTGACGAGGCCGACCGGCACCGGGTTGGAGAAGGCGTGCTGAGCCACCGTGTCCGCCCCGAGCAGGATGACGCTGCCGACCAGGGCACTCGCTGTGATCGGAATTCCGGCGGATCGGGTGAGCCGCCTCGCGATCTGGGGAGCCGCGAGCGCCACGAACGCGATGGGGCCGCTGGTCGCTGTGACGAGAGCCATGAGAGTCACCCCGACCACCAGGATCCCGAGGCGGGCCGGTTCGACCCGGAGACCGTGCGCCCGCGCCGAGTCGTCGCCGAGCTCCAATTGGCGCAGTGGTCGCGACAGCAGCGCGGTGAGAGGAACCATGACCGCAAGCCCCACCAGGGCGGGCCAGGCCTGCGGCCACGCCACGAGGGAGATCGAACCGGCACCCCAGATCGACGCACCGAGGGCGACCTCGGTCGACGCACGAAGCAGGAGGTAGGTGTTCACGGCGTTGAGGACGGCCGTCACGCCGATCCCGACGATGATCAGGCGGAAGCCCTGAACGCCCCGTCGATACGCCAGCAGGTAGACGATGAATGCGGTGACAAGCCCACCGACGAGGGCGCCGACCGCTGTGCCGACAACCGACTGGCCGATCACGGT
>JAODMX010000272.1 GCA_025464735.1 Frondihabitans sp.
CGCTGGTCGGTGAGACGCTCTTCGAGCCAGTCGAGACGGTCGAACAGTCGGCGGTACGCGCGTTCGTAGCTGCCCTGGCTCCCCGCGAATCCCGCGCGGTAGACCCCGTTGTTGACGTCGCGGAAGACGACCTCGGCGACATCGTCGATCTCGTCGCGCAAGCGGTCGGGGTAGAGGTCGGGTGCGCCGTCGCGGTGGAAGGCCGACCACTCGGTGGCGAAGTCGAGCGTGATCTGCGGGAAGTTGTTGGTGACGACCTTTCCGCTTGGCACGTCGACGATCGCGGGGACGGTGATACCGCGCGGATAGTCGGGTGTTCGCTTGAAGTAGGCCTCCTGGAGGCGCTCGATTTTGAGGACGGGGTCGATGTCGTCGGGGTCGAGGTCGAATGTCCAGGAGCGGGCGTCGTGGGTGGGGCCGGGGAGCCCGAGCGAGATCGCGTCTTCGAGCCCGAGGAGTCGGCGGGAGATCGTGGTGCGGTTCGCCCACGGGCAGGCACGGGCTGCGACGAGCCGGTAGCGGCCCGCTTCGACGGGCCAGCCATCGACGGCATCGAGCGTGATGCGGTCTTCGATGTAGTTCGTGTCGCGGGTGTACTCCTGGCCGGGCTCGATGTATTTGCCGGGGGTGCTTTCGCTCGTGTCGCTGGTCGCCTGATCGCTCATGGGGCTCACCCTACGTCGTGCGGCGCGTGGCGCCTAGGCGCCTGCCCCCGACCGCGCCCGGGTCACTCGGCCCGCCCGGTCGACTCGATGTGCCAGGCGTCGTCACGTCGGTCGAACCGCCAGGTCTGCCGACTCGCAGGATCACGAGGCATGTCGATGAGCCGGAGGCCCAAGGGCCGCGGTCGCCGAGGAGCCGCGTCGAGGTGGTGAGCCCGCAGATCGGAGCCGACCACCACTCGCCGCTGAACGACGCCGCAGGGTCGGCCGGTCGGTCACGCTGGGCGCGCTCCTCATGGGTGAAGACCCCGGCGCGCCAGGAGGCCAGCTCGGCCGCCGCGGGGAGCCGTTCGGGAACCGGGTGGTCGTGGTCGAAGTCGAACTGGAAGCGGTGCTCGTATTGACCGGTCAGGTCCATCTCGGATTCCCATCACAGGGCCTCAGAGGACTCAACGATATGGTCGGCCACCCGGCGCAGGGCGTTTCGCACAACCGGGATCGCAGCGAGCACATCGTCGCCGTCGGGCGCCTGCCAGTAGCGAGCGAAGGCGACCGCGGTGTCCAAGGCCTCCGTGAGATGCGGTTCGTCGGCCGGAGCGAGTTCGATGGCATCGAGCAGCACTGCGATCGTGCCGGCGGAGTGCTCGGGCAAGGTCTCGGGTTTGTCGACTCCCGGGCCGAACATGGCACGGCCTCCGGGTTCGAGATCGTGGTTGGCGTAGAACATGGCGTGGTGGAGACCATCACGGCCGGTGTCGCCCTGCCGCGAGTAGGCCTCAGCGAACGCCAGGCAGAGCCGCCGCCCACGAGGCCCGACGAGCAGAGCGTCGGCATCGAGAGGCATGGCCTCGCCCTACGAGATCGGCTTCGGCATCGCCGGGCGCGGCCCCTGGATCATCACCAGTTGGTGCCGAAGATCAGCGATCTTACCCTGGCGTGAGCCTCGGCTAAGAAGGTCGAGTCCGAGTTGCCGATTCAAGATCGGAAGAGTCATTCCGAGCGCGCGAGACAAAACATTAATGTGAAATGTGATAGCTTGATTTCTCATTACTCGGCGAAGGAGCAAGTGTGAAAAAGAGATACGTCATGCCTGGTTTGGGCGCGCTAGTGGCTGCTGGATTGGTGCTCGCACCGACAATCGCAAACGCGAGTTCTGTCCCGAGCTCAAGGGCGTCGCTGTCGATGACTGCGGAAGGCCGCGAGGCCGACGCCGACAGTCCGCGCGTTTCGCGAACGGTTGAAAGTGCCGAGGGGGGAACGTGGGAGTACGGCGTCAATTCGCGCGACGTGTATTCCAACTACCTGCACATGTCTCGACCACACGGCTCGAGCGTCAAGAATGGCAACGGCGTGATCCGCCGGAGCGAATTTGTCAGAAAAGGCGGTTGGTCCAAGATTCACCTTACAAAGGCTTCTCCTGGCAATAAGGCCTACTACCGGTTCACTCCCTAGTGCTCGTGAAGCCCGTCTCGTTCGCTCGAGGCGGGCTTCAATCCCGTTCGCAAAGGCGAGAGCCCCATGATTCTAAAAGTCAGCATCGCGGCTGCGGTGGCCGTCAATTTTCTTTCGACGTTCATCTTCCTCTGCACAGCCGAAGAGATTCGCCCAGCAGGAACTACGGCAATTGTGACCGTGTGGGATTCGGGAACGCTTAGTCGCACCCATTCCCACGACATTCTTCGAACGGAAGCAAAACGCCAAGGACTAACGCTGTACCGCAGCATCAGCACGGTGAGCGGAACCTCGGCTGTGCGCGACCTCTACGCAATAAACGTTCCGGCCGGCGCCGTCGCCACGATTCCGAACAATGCGCGTCATGGGTTCAGTCGAGCCATTCACACCCGTATAGCCAACCCACATGCCTTAGAGAAGACAAGCGTCCAGGGCATGTACATCACGGATGGTCGCGAGCGGGAAGTATCGGCCTTCGCAAGCTCGCTCACTTCACTCGGCATGAGCGTGGAGGCACGTTCGTCCCGATTCCCCCAGGTGATGGAGTGGGCCAGCCATACGCTCCCCGCGGTGCCCTGTTTGGCAGCGGTAGGTCTTGGCCTGCTCGTGGGATGCGTCCAGGCATCCCAGAGCCACCGGCGGCAAGATGCAATCCAACTGGCAAACGGGGCACATCGGTCGATGGTCGTCGTAAAGCACCTCCGCGACGCGGCCGTATTCACGATTCTTTGCGGAGCTGGCGGCCTTGCGGCTGCGGTACCAGTCCTGGCGATCTACAACGGACTCGGGCAGTTCTCCTCGTTTGCCGCCTTGTCACTCCTCGGGCTGTCAGTAGTCATCGCATCGGTCGCCCTCCTGACAGTTCTGTCGTCGTTAACGCTCTCGAGGGAACGACTGATTCCACCGATCAGCCGAGCAGCCGGCCCGCGAGGTATGGCTGGCTTTGCTTTTCTGGCACACGCCGTGGCGCTGAGCCTGGTCATCGTTAGCTTCCCATCCATCTCAGGTGGGACGGACGTGGTG
>JAODMX010000275.1 GCA_025464735.1 Frondihabitans sp.
CATTCACACCTATGAATATGTCATCGGCGCCAAGCACTTCGGCCCAGGCGAGCGCAAACGAGAGGAAGATCGTGTTGCGCGCCGGCACGTAGGTGACGGGAATGCCCTCGCCCATATCCTCCACTGCACGGCCCTTAGGCACCGCGATATCGCTGGTAAGGGCCGAACCGCCGAAGAGCCGCAGGTCTATGTCGACAATGACCTGCTCGGCCACGCCAAGGTGCTCGGCCACGCGCTTGGCCGCCTGGATCTCATCCTCATGGCGCTGGCCGTAGCGGAACGTGAGCGCATAGGGTTCAAATCCCCGCTCTTTAGCGAGCGCCAGGACAGTAGTGGAGTCCAGCCCGCCGCTTAGCAGCACAACTGCAGGATGCTTGGCCATGGTATCCGTACCTCTCGCCGTATCTGCGCTACACATCTCGTCGTTTAACCTGCGCCTGACTGATCAAGTGCCCCGACGCGCGAATTGGCCACACGGCGGGCACCCCCTGGGCATAACGACGTGGCGCAGCTGCGAGAGGCTCGCAAGGAACAAGCAGACCCGGCAAGCGACCGTGACGTTCTGATAGAACGTAGCATCCAACGGACGACGCGCCAAGGGCGTTGTGGCTAACCGGTCAGGTGCGGTATCGGGTATAAGGCCGAAAGTAGGTCATGTGCAGGCCGATCCGGCGATGGGCTGGCCCTGTCCATGATACCGGGCCGATGCGGGTGCGATCGATGCCGGTGCTCGGCGGCCTGTATCGCGTCTCCCATCGTGCGTCATAGCAGCCGTCAGCCAGACTCATGCCAGAGAGATCGCAGGTAGCCATCACAGGCCGCGGTGAAGGATGCTGCGACCAGTGCCAAAATGCCCATCTGGATGAAGACGAGTGAGCGGGTCCGTCCATCCTCGCGACCATGCAGCTCGAGGTACAGGGACCCGTTCGTCCAGGCGATCCAGATCAGGGCGAAGACGACCGCGAACGCCACCGTCCCGCGTACCGAGACATGCTGCTCAAGCGGATGTGCCGACTGGGAGATGGCGACCGCGTAGACCAGGTCGTAGAGGCTCTCAAGCGGACTGACGCGCCGTTCGAGGATGACGTCACCATGCGCACGCGGCCTGCGCCAGAACCAGCGCTTGAAGCGATCAAGCGTCCCCTCCGGGACGCTGTCAGGTTGGTGCGTCATGCAGTATCCCGTTCCCTCAGATGATCACACCCATTCATGGACTTCAGGCGTTGTGCGCATGAAGGGATTCCAGCATGGTGAGCACGTCGTCAACTCCCGGGTTGAGTAAATCTGGATAGACCTCACCGAAGCGGATGACGCCTGAGGAGTCGATGACGAAGAGCGCCCGTCCGGTGGCATCTTCGGGCCCTCGATAGACCCCGTACAGCTGGGACACCCTGCCCCTGGGTGGAGTGTCGGCGAGGAGAGGAAACGTAATTCCTGCCTCCCGACAAAACGCCGCATGACACCACGCGTGGTCGGCCGATATTCCCAGCAGTTGCCCATGCAATGCCTCGAACTGCGGAAGGTACTCCTGGTACAGCATAAGCTGCTCCCGCGACACCGGCTCATAGACGCTGGGGAAGAACGCCAGAATGATGGGCTGCCCGGCGAGCCGGTGCAGCGAGAGCGTCTGCCAGGGAGTTCGGCGCAGCGTGAAGTCGGGTGCCGCGGCGCCAGGGCGGAGGGGAACGAGATACTCGTCCATAACGCTCGTCACCTTCCAGCGAGGAATGCTGTCACTGTTTCGCTCCGCCAACAGAAGGCCTAGACGCCCTTAAGCAGGCGCGAGGTGAGGACGATGTCCACGATGGCGGGCACCGTGTCCCGACGGGCCCAATCCCGCTGCAACTCGCACGCCAGGGACACCCAACTGACCGGCTGCCCGCCGGCTTGCACAATGCGCTCCAGGCCGGCCCGGTGCGCCTCGGGGGACGTCCCGGCCACGGCGTCAACGACTGGGTATACGTCGTAGCCCGCTCGGAGCGCGTCGACCGAGGGGAAGGCGAGGCAGATCTCGGTCCACAGCGCCGTCATGATCAGCTTCTTGCGTCTGGTGGCTTCGACTGCCTGGCGGAAGTCGACATCCTCCCAGGCGTTGAGCGTCGTGCGATCGATCTCGGGACTGTCGGCGAGCACCTCCTTGAGCTCGGGGATGGTAGGCCCTTGCCCGTTGGCGACATTTACAGTGGAGAGCACGATCGGCAGGCCGAAGGTCCTGGCCGTTCGCGCGACGGACACGATGTTGCGGACGAGGAGTTCCCGGTCCATGGACGTGACAGCCCGGAATTGGTTCGGCTGGTAGTCTATGACGACAAGGGCGCTGTTCTGCGGGGTGAGAAGGTGGTCTACAAGGGGGTCGCGAATTGGCTCGCTTGTCACTGGTGGCTCCTTTGTTCGGGATTTGGAATCAGCGAGATCTGGGCAATGCATTGATGGGGGAAGCGGTCTGAGATGGGGCCAGTGCGCGCTCCAGGCGCCTCGGCGCACGAGCTTGTCAGGAGTAATCGGCAGGTCGCGGACTCGGGTCCCGGTCGCGTGGTAGACGGCGTCGGCGACGGCGACGGCCGTGCCGACTATCCCGAGCTCGCCTATCCCCTTCGTGCCCAGCGGGTTGACGTGCGGATCGTCCTCGTCGATCCAGGCGACCTCGATCGTGCCCACGTCCGCATTAGCGGCGATGGGGACCGCGCCAAAGCCGGTCCCCATCCGTGGCTCGTCCGACTCACCGGATGACGCGGATGTTGACCGCGTCCGACTTCAGCGTGGCCCCCAATGCAAAGGCCAGCAAGCTGTAGTGCTCCGGCCCCCGTGCCGACTCGACGCCGCCGAGGTCGACGACGTCGTCGTCGGACCAGCCGAGTTCCCGGAGCAGGCCCCGGGCCTCGAGCTTCGCCCCGGCGTCGTCTCCGGATACGAACACCGTGCTCGGCCCGATCCGGCGCGGGTTGGCCATCAGGGTCATCGCCCCGGTGTTCAGCGTCTTCACGACGCGCGCGCCTGGGAGCGCCGCCTGCAGGTGCTCGGCGAGGCTGGAGTTCGGGTAGACAAGGGCGATCGCGGGAGTGATCGCGTTAGCCACGTCGATCAGGGTCTTGCCGGCGAACAGGCCCGGATCGACGGTGGAGAGTGTGGCGAGGGTGTCCGCACCGGGCGTCGCGTTCACGACGATGCCGGCCCACCTGACCGTGTCGGCCAGGGTGTTGACCGGGAAGTCGAGCCTCTTGGAGCCGGGGTCCCGAGAGCCGAGGGTAATCTCGTGTCCGGCGTTGGCCCAAGCGGACCCGAGTAGCTGGGCGACGTGCCCGGTTCCGAGAATGCCAATCTTCATGTTCTACTCCTTTTTGGTCACCATCATCACCCTTTTTGTGGCCCGCATTTAGGTGTGCGAGTCGCCGTCTGCGACGGTGATCAATTCGGCACCTGGCCCTTTAGTCTGAGGTCAAGGATGAACCTGTGAGGCGTAGCCCAGGTCGAGGCGGATCGACTGCATGACGTGGAAGGTCGTGCTGGCGGTGAACACGTCGGCGGACGCTAGGACGCCGGTGTACTTTTCGATCACCGGTGTAGCGGCGGCGGCGGTGACCGCGTCGAGGTAGCCCCTGACTCCGGCCCAGGTGTTCTCGCCGTACTTCATGAAGTAGGGCGTCGGGTCGACGGTGTCCAGCGCCTTGCGGGAGCTGGCGGCGACGTCGGACATGTACTGCTGGTGCAGGGTGATGTCCTCGCGGGTGCCGAGCCGGCCCATGTGGCCGCCGATGAAGTGCTTCCACGAGTAGCCGAGCGCGATGTCCGGCGCGGCGATGTAACCCTGAACGTCCTCGGTGAGATTGCTCTGGTACACCGGCGCCCAGCCCGGGTTGACGATGTCGACGAGCATCAGCGCGTCGTGGTCGGGCAGGTGGATGAAGATGTTGTCCGGTGAATGGTTGGTGTCGTACCAGGCCAGCTCGATGCGCTCGCCGCCGATTTCGACCGTGCGGCGGTCTCTGAAGGTCTCCTCGGGTGCCGGGCGGGCCGGGTCTTTCTCGCGCAGCAGCAGGCGGCGCGTGTCCTCGTGGCCGATGCGCACGACGTTTTTGTCGAACAGCGAGGAGGCGCCTGCGTGGTCGGCGTGGTGGTGGGAGTAGATAAGGTGCGTGACCTTGTTGGTCACGCCGTTGGCGGAGGCGATCTCATCGACGGCCCGCTGGATGTTGTGGCCGATGGTCGGCGGAGCGTCGAGCAGGACGACGCCGTCCGGGGTCGTCAGGAACGCGCACTGGTAGGTGCCGTCGGTGATCCAGTAGAGGTTGCGCTCTACCCGCCCGACGTAGTACCCATGCTCGTTGAGGGCAGGACCCAACGCGGCGCGAGGGATGGGGGCGTAGTCGGGGAGGTCCTTGGCGTTAGCTGGGCGCGTGTTGGCGTACGCCTCGGTCGTTGTGTCGGGGGTGCTCATCTGCTTCTCCCTCGGGTAGATGCGGTAAAAACAAAATCAATCGTTCGCTTGCTTGAAAAGTGGTCCGGGGCGTCGACGAGACAAATCAAGCGCATATGGGTCTCCTTTCCACGGCGCGTCTCCCGCGCCCTTTTCCTCACTCACTTTGTTCGGGCTCCCTCGTGGAACCTGAGGACCAGTCTGACGCGTGCAGCACGTGTTGCCCACGGAAAGTCCGTATACTGATCCGTAGAGTGACCCGTAGAGTTGGTCACTCGAGTGTGCTACCCCGGCGGCAAGAGACAAGTGTCAGGTCCGCATGGCCAATCTGCCAGAGGAACGGGTGATCGGACTCGAACCGACGACATTCTGCTGTTGAGCGCCCAGTTCCTTTGGATTTGGCTCCTCCAACGCTCAGCGCCGCTCTCACGATGCCGACGCCCCCGTCCTTCGCACGCCTTCGGCGTCCACGCCCGCCGCGCCGGTCTCGTGACCAGACGCGCTGGGCGCGCCGGGGACTTCAGCGGGTCCTGGCCAAGGGTGATCTCCTACCCTTGCCTCGACCGCAGCCGCGAGGTGAGCGCGCAGGAACGCGCCCGCGCGCGTCAGGGCGGCGTCCGCCTCATCGAGCAGCGCCGTGAACACCTGGAAGACGTGGGGCACGCCAGGGGTCACCTCGAGGGTCACCGCGACGTCGGCGGCCGCGGCGCGCGCCGCGAGCCGCGTCGCGTCGTCCAGGAGGATCTCGTGCGACCC
>JAODMX010000277.1 GCA_025464735.1 Frondihabitans sp.
GACAAGAAGCTCGACGCCGGCGATCCGCTCGAGGCCGCGTAAAACCTCGGTTCGGGTGATGGTGTGTCGGTGAAGCAGATCATGGACTCCATGGCCGAGGGCACGGGGATCCCTTTCACTCCCGGGATCGGGGAACGTCGTCCTGGCGACCCGGACCGCATCGTCGCCGACGGCATCCTGGCCGCTCGCGACCTCGACTGGAAGATGCGTCACTCGCTTCTCGACATGGTCACGAGTGCCTGGGAAGCTCGTCGCGCCGCCGAATGAGCACGGCCGCGACACGCCCGAAGCGTCAATGACCCTCACTCGGGGGTAGAAGGTTTTATGATGCCCGACTTGACGTACCCCTAGTTACACGGGTGTAATTACAGGTATCGCGACCGCCGGGGAAGCGACTGCAGACGAGGGGAGATGCGCTATGGCCATCAACGACCGAGCCGGCGCAGGGGTGCCCGATGACTGGCACGTTGATCCGATCCTTCTGGGAGTGCCAGGGGTCCGCAAAGTCACTGACGACGAGGACAACCAACTCGCCTGGCAAGCAGATTCGCTGTGCGCGCAGACCGATCCCGAAGCGTTCTTCCCTGAAAAGGGCGGATCAACGCGCGATGCGAAGAAGATCTGCGCTTCCTGCGACGTCCGAGCTCAGTGCCTCGAGTACGCACTGCAGAACGATGAGCGCTTCGGTATCTGGGGCGGCCTCTCCGAGCGCGAGCGCCGCAAGCTCCGCCGTCGCGCCTGACACCGAATTCTATGAATCCGGGCGGCGCGCCCGGCTGATCCTGGCTGAGGGGCGTCGCCGCCCATAGAGTTCCACCGTCATGCAGCCGAGAGTCACAGCGATCCTTGTCGCCCCTGGTGGGGCGGCCTCCCTCGACAGAACCCTCGACGGTCTGTCGCGCCAGACGCGACCGCCGGAGTCCCTGGTCGTCGTCGACATCGGTGGGCCCGGGTCGGCGGCGGGCCGGTTGTCTCTCGGCGGAGCGGCTCAGCTGACGAGTGCGTCCCGCGGAACGACACTCGGCGGCGCCGTCAACCACGCGCTCCGTGTGATCGGGCCGGGAGTCGATTCTGACGACGAGTGGCTCTGGATCCTGGGCGACGACAACACGCCCGCCGACGAGGCCCTGGCCGAGTTGATGGCGACTGTGGAGGTTGCACCCTCGGTCGCGATTGCGGGCCCGAAGCTCATGCGGGCGGACGAGCCCGCGGTGATCAGCGAGTTCGGCGAGACCCTGTCACCGTTCGGTGCCTCCTTGGCGCTTGTCTCGGGCGAGCTCGATCAGGCGCAGCACGACGTCCAGGCCGATGTGCTCGGCGTGGCCGCGGGTGGCATGCTCGTTCGTCGTCGCGTCTGGACGGCGCTCGGCGGCTTCGATCCGTACCTGCCACACGTCGACGCGTCCCTGGATTTCTCCACTCGCGCTCGCCTGGCCGGCCATCGCGTGGTCAGGGTGCCCGGCGCTCGGGTGCTCTCGTCCAGGCTTCCGGAGGACTTCGGCCGCGACGAGGGGGGTCACGCTCGCAAAGCGCGCCTTCGCCGAGCGGCCCAACTGCACCGCCGGATGGTCTACGCGCCGTCGGTGGCACTGCCATTCCACTGGTTGAGCCTCGTGCCGCTGGCCGTTCTGCGCTCCATCTGGCACCTGCTGGCGAAGAATCCGGGAGCCGTTGTCGGTGAATTCCGGGCTGCGTTCTCGACTGCGTTCGGCGGATCGGGCGTCAGCGAGTCTCGCACCGCACTGCACCGCACCAAGAAGCTTGGCTGGAGCGCCATTCGCCCCCTGCGGGCAGGCTGGGCCGAGATGCGCGAGCGTCGTGTCGGCGACCGGGACGCAGCCCTGGCGGGAGTCGAAGACGCTGCTGTCCCACGCGCGAGTTACATCGGCTCCGGAGGCCTGTGGGTCACGCTGCTGGCGGCCGTCGTCGGCGTTGTTGCGTTCTTCTCCCTGCTCGGAAACTCCGCGGTCACGGGCGGTGGACTGCTGCCTGTCAGCACGACTCTCGGTTCGCTGTGGCACTCGGTCGGGTACGGCTGGCACGAGATCGGCACCGGTTTCGTCGGGCCCTCAGATCCTTTTGCGGGCCTTGTCGCGGTGCTCGGCACTCTCACGTTCTGGTCGCCGTCGACCGCAATCGTCATCTTCTACTTCGTCGCCCTCCCGCTCTCGGCCATCGGTTCCTGGCTCGCTGTACGCCGGATCACTGAGCGCACCTGGGTGCCGACCCTCGCGGCGCTCGTCTATGCCGTCTCGCCGCCGGTGCTCTCCGCCCTCCAGACCGGCCACCTCGGCGCAGCGATCACTCATGTCGCCGTGCCATTCCTCGTGCTGGCGATGATGTCGGCGCACCGCTCCTGGTCGGCGGGAGCCGCAGCCTCTCTGCTCTTCGCGGTGGTCGCGGCCGCCACGCCTTCTCTCATCCCCGCTCTGGTCATCGGCTGGCTCGCGGCGATCGCGCTCCGCCCCCGTGGCACCCACCGGATGCTCGGGATCCCTGTCCCCGCGATCGCGCTCTTCCTTCCGCTCGCGATCGCGCAGATCAGCCGAGGAACCTGGTGGGCGTTGTTCGCGGACCCGGGTGCTCCGACCCGCTCGGACGCGGCCTCGCCGCTGCAACTTGCCCTCGGCTCACCCGAGACGGGCCTCAACGGCTGGACGTCGTTCGTGGCAGGGCTCGGCGTCACCGGTTCTACCATGGCGGTCGTCATCGCTGTGGCGATGGTGCCGCTCGGGCTGCTGGCGATCGTCTCGCTGTTCCTTCCGACCCGCGGCCGAGCTCTCGCCTGTCTCGCCCTCGCGCTCCTCGGCTACGTGACGGCCGTGGCGGCCACGCACCTCGAGATCACCGGCGTCGGGAGCACGACCACGGGGGTCTGGGCGGGCAGCGGCCTGACGCTGTACTTCCTCGGTCTCATCGGGGCAGCGGCGGTCGCACTAGATCGAATCCCGCGCTTCACCGCGCCACTCGGACTCCTTCTCGGCGTGGTGGGGGTCGCAGCATCGGTTCCGCTGATTCTGGCGACCATCGTCGGTGTCGGCGATATCGTGCCATCATCGGGCCGGATCCTGTCCGCCTACGTCACCGCCGAGGCCGCGGTCAAACCCGACGTGGGGACCCTGGTGCTCACCCCGCAGCCCAACGGCACCCTCGCCGTCTCCCTCCAGCGGGGTCAGGGCGAGACGCTCGACCAGCAGTCGACGCTCGACTCCACGCAGCAGCAGCTCTCGTCGACCACGAAAGACCTCACTGTCCTTGCCGGGAACCTCGTGAGCCGAAGCGGTTTCGACCCGCAGCCCGACCTCAAAGAACTCGGTATCGGCTTCATCGTGCTCGGCGGCAGCCACGACGACGGCGCTGCAGCCGATCTGGCTCAGCGAGCCGCTCAATCCCTCGACGGCAATGCGCTCCTGCTGCAGGTCGCCGACACCCCTAACCTGCAGCTCTGGCGGTACGTGAACGCGACCGAACGAACGACGTCGCATCCGGCAGACGGGCCTCTTCGTCCCCTCATCCTGGCCATCTGGGCCATCGTCTTCGGGGCTGCGCTCCTGCTGGCGATTCCCACGACGCCTCGCCGGCGCCGCGCCCGAGTGGGCGTGCCCGAAGCCGAGCAACCCGCCACGACCTTCGACGAGGAGCGAGATGACTAGACGAACCCTCGTCCGCACCGGGATCCGAGCGGGCATCGGCGTGATCACGCTTGCCGTCGGCGCCGGGGTGGTCGCCGGAGCCGCGCAGCTGCCGATCCCGAGCCTCACGGA
>JAODMX010000535.1 GCA_025464735.1 Frondihabitans sp.
TCATGATCGTGCCGGTCATGACCTCGATGATGCGTGAGTCGTTCTCCCGCGCTACGATCGGCGAGCGCGAGGGCGCTTTCGCTCTCGGCGCGACCCGGTGGGGCATGATCCGCGCGGTGGTTCTGCCGTTCGGCAAGGGCGGCATCATCGGTGGAACGATGCTCGGCATGGGTCGTGCGCTCGGCGAGACCATCGCGATCTACCTGATCATTTCGCCGACGTTCGTGATCCAGACCCACATCCTGCAGAAGGGCACCAACTCCATCGCCGCGCACATCGCGCTGCAGTACGGGGAGGCCAGCGGCTTCTCGCTCAGCGCTTTGATGGCGGCGGGGCTCGCTCTGTTCGTCCTCACCATGCTCATCAACTTCACCGCGTCGACGGTGATCTCGAGGTCGCGCTCGGGCGCCGAGAGCGAGGCCTGATGTCCACCGTCGATGAAGCGGTCCGCACCCGCCTGCCGCGCGAGGAACTGACGGACGACGTGGTCGACGCCGAACGCGTGGTCGTGGGATTCTCCCGCGACGACGTCCTCAATGTCGCCGGAGCCGGTGCTGCGGCGCTGTCGATCGGCCTGCTCTTCTCGGCGGTGCTCGGGCTCATCACAATCGGCTGGATGCCCTTCGTGTCGTTCCTCTGGTTCGTCGCGCTGTACGCCGCCCTCGTCTTCCTGCGGGACTCGGGGCCGGCGGTTCGGGACCGGTTCTGGACGGTGTTGCTCTGGGGTGCCGGCGTAGTCGTGGTGGGAGCGCTCTGCCTGGTCGTCGGCTTCGTCCTGATCCGCGGTTCGAACGTGTTCACGGAGATCTTCTCGTCGAGCGCGCATCAGAACCTGTGGCAGCGGCTTCACTTCTTCACGACCGACATGCGCGGAGTGGGCCCGCTGTCCGGACTCGACGAGGGCGGAATCGTCTACGCGCTGGTCGGCACAATCGAACAGATCGGAATCGCCCTCCTGATCACCGTGCCCCTCGGTCTGACAACGGCGATCTTCCTGAGCGAGGTGGGCGGCCGGTTCGCTCGATTCGTCCGAACGATCGTCGAGGCGATGACGGCGCTCCCCTCCGTGGTTGCCGGACTGTTCATCTACGCGGCGATCATCCTCACCATCACGCATGAGAACAGCGGGTTCGCCGCCGCCCTCGCGCTGACGGTCCTGATGCTCCCGATCATGATCCGGTCGTCCGACGTCGTGCTGCGGCTGGTTCCTGGAAATCTCCGGGAGGCAGGACTCGCCCTCGGTGCGGGCCAATGGGCGACCGTCTGGTACGTCGTCCTTCCGACCGTGCGAGGAGGTCTCACGACGGCGATCATTCTCGCGACGGCGCACGGGATCGGCGAGACCGCTCCTGTCCTCCTGACCTCGGGCGTGACGAGCAACACCAACTTCGACCCGTTCCACAACCCGATGACGTCACTTCCCCTGGCGGCGCTCGAGTTCGTCGAGTCGCCGCAGAAGGCTCTCGTCGAGCGCGGCTTCGCGACGGCCGCGTTCCTCCTCGTCGTCGTGCTCGTGCTCTTCGGCGCCGCCCGCGCCCTGGCCGGACGCGAGGCCGGCGACGTGTCGCCGCGGCAGACCGCTCGGCTCTCCTCACGCTCGGCGAAGTCACTCCGCCGGATCCAGCGCTCCATTGCGAACCTGCCGATGGCGTCGGCACCGGCTTCACTCAGCCCCGAGACCCCTCCCGAGGAAATCCGATGAACCACGCTGCACCGCCTCCACTCCTGTCGCCGGTCCGTGGACGACGAGGGGCGACCCGCCGTCGTCTGCTTCTGATTGTGACCGCGATGCTCGCGCTCGCCTTCGGCCTGACGAGCGCCCTGCCCGCCCACGCGGCGAGCTATGCGCGAATCTCCGGCGAGGGCTCCTCCTGGGCGGGCGCGGCCTGGACCGACTGGGTCTCGCAGGCGGCCAACCAGGGCGTGACCGTCGACTACACCCCGAACGGTTCCTCCGTCGGTCGCGACGACTTCGCCCGGCAGACGAACGCGGTGTTCGCGGACTCGGAAATCCCGTTCTCGGGTGATGCCTCGGATCCGCAGGACAAGACGACGCCCGCGTTCAAGTACGGGCTGCTGCCAGTCGTCGCGGGCGGCACGGCGTTCATGTACAACCTGCCGGTCGGCGGCAACCGGTTCGAGAACCTGAAGCTCTCGATGGCCGACGTCGCGGGCATCTTCAGCGGCAAGATCACCAACTGGGATTCACCCGAGCTGAAAGCATCGAACCCGGGCGTGGCCCTCCCGAATCACCAGATCGTCGTCGTCGTGCGGTCGGACGGGTCCGGAGCCACAGCCCAGTTCAAGCTCTGGATGCTCCGCCAGTTCCCTGCCGACTACGCCTACCTCACCGCTCACACCGGCGGCAGTGCCACGAGTGCGAGCTCGTACTTCCCGACCGGATCGCTGTCGAACTTCGTCGCCCAGAACGGCTCGAACGGCGTCACGATCTACACCAGCCAAAACCAGTACACGATCGACTACGACGAGTACTCCTACGCGCAGGCCGCCGGGTTCCCGGTCGCGCAGGTCGAGAACGCTGCGGGCTACTACACGATCCCGACCGCGAGCGCCGTCGCCGTCGCGCTGACTCAGGCCATCATCGACACCAACGTCAACGACCCGAACTACCTGTCGCAGAACCTGTCGAAGGTCTACACGTACAAGGATCCGCGCACGTACACGATGTCGCTGTACAGCTACGAGATCATGCCGAAGCAGACGAACGCGATCACGACGAATGCCAAGGGGGCGACGCTCGCGTGGCTGAACACGAACGCCGTCTGCGAATGGCAGCGCGAAATGGGATCTCTCGGCTACTCCCCTCTGCCGATGAACCTCGTGCTCGCGTCGCTCGACCAGGTGCTGCAAACTCCCGGCATCGACGCGGCGACCCGATCGAAGATCGCAGCCACACAGAAGGGCACCCTCGACGGCGGCACGAACCCGTGCAACAACCCCACCTTCAAGCCGGGCGACAGCCCCTCGCACAACGTCCTCGTCGACACCGCACCGTTCCCTGCCGGCTGCAACTCGGCCTGCCAAGCCCCGTGGATCACAGCTTCGGCAGCGACGAACGTCAGCAGCCCGACGTTCACCGGCTCGGCCGTCAAGGGCACCGCGAAGACGACGGCGCAGGTCAAGGCACCGACGGCGAAGGGTGTTGCCACGTCCGCTGCGACCGCGGCCGCCCAGGCCTGCGATCCCACCACCAGCACCTGCTCTTCGGCCCAGGGAGCGGCCGACGTGGTCAACGCGGTCCCGACCGTCCTCGGCGGGCAATCGGGCTGGGCGGGGCCGCAGACGCTGGCACTCGTGCTCGGAGCCCTCACGGCCGCCATCCTGCTGGCACCGCCGCTGGTGAGCCGAGCGCTCAGGAGACGCGGCGGACGACGATGAGCCTGGCACTGCCGCGTTTCTTCCAGGTGAAGGGAGAAGACGGGAGGCGACCTCCGAAAGCCGCCACGCAGGATCCTGCGCGTCCGGCACGCGTCGAAGCGAGCGAAGGCAACCGGCTGGCCTCCATCACCCTGGCCATGGTGTCGGCGATCCTCTTCTTCCTCGTCCTGAACCTGGTCGTCGTGTCGCCGATCGAGGCGTACACCAGCCAGAAGAACCTCTACAGCGAGCTCCGCCTTTCGCTGGCCGAGGGGTCGACGCCGGTTTCCCCGCTGACGCACGCGAAGTCACTCGTCACGCCCGGAACCCCCGTTGCCGTGATGAGCGCACCCGAGATCGGACTGGGGCGCGAAGTGATCGTCGAGGGATCGGCGCCCGCCCAGACGATGGCCGGTGTCGGGCACCGGCGCGACACCGTGCTGCCCTGCCAGGTCGGGAGCAGCGTGCTCATGGCGAGGTCGGGGTCGTACGGCGCCGTCGGCGCCGCCTGGTCGCAGCTTCAGAATGGCCAACGATTCACCGTCGTCATGGGCCAGGGGGCCTGTACCTATCAGGTTGTCGACCGGCGCGTCGCCGGCGATCAGGCTCCGAAGGCCCTGACCGGGCGCCAGGGTCGAGTCACCCTGACCACGGCCACCGGCGGCCGTTTCAGTCCGACCGGCACCCTCCTGATCGACGCCGACCTCGTCTCGAAGGCCTACCCGCGACCGGCCGTGGTCTTCCCTTCCGGCGCACTGCCCGCCTCTGAGCAGTCCATGGGCTCCGACACATCCGGCCTGTTCCCACTCGTACTCCTGCTCGAACTCCTCCTCGGCGTGGTCATCGCAGCGACGTGGCTGTGGCGGCGCTGGGGGCGCTGGCAGACCTGGCTGGTCGCCACCCCGATCCTCCTCACGTTCGGTCTCTTCGCAGCGACCGACCTGAACCTCCTTCTCCCGAACCTGCTCTGACTTCCCGAACCGCTCCAAGAGGACGCTCATGAAACTTCCCCCCGCCTTCCGCCTCGGGCGAGCCCCTGCGCCCGAGCCACAGGACGAGTTCCCCGTGGACACGCGCGAGCTGCTGCTGCCGCCATACCCGGACGACCCGACCCTCGCCCAGTTCGACAAGTTCTTCGACGAGGAGCAGGCGAAACCTGCGCCGACAGAGGAAGATCGCGCAGCGGTCCGCCGCCACCTGTTCGGAGAGACCAGCGCGGCCGCCCTTGAGGCGGACACCCTCTCGGCCTGGTTCGGTGACCGAAAAGTGCTCGACCGCGTGTCGCTGACCATGCCGGCCGGGCAGGTCACGGCGCTGATCGGACCATCCGGATGCGGGAAGTCGACCTTTCTCCGGATCCTGAACCGGATGCATGAAATGATCCCGACGGCGTCGCTCGCCGGTGAGGTGCGACTCGACGGGCGCGACATCTACCAGGCCGACCAACGCATCACGGCGGCCCGGCGTCAGATCGGGAAGATCTTCCAGAAGCCGAACCCGTTTCCGGCGATGTCGATCTACGACAACGTCGTGTCCGGGCTGAAGCTGTCGGGAGTACGAGCCTCGCGCGAGCAGAAAGACGTCCTCGTGGAGGATTCGCTGCGCAAGGCTGCCCTCTGGGACGAGGTCAAGGATCGCCTCGACCGACCAGGGGGCGGCCTCTCCGGCGGCCAGCAGCAGCGGTTGTGCATCGCGAGGTCGCTCGCGGTATCGCCGCGCGTGCTGCTGATGGACGAGCCGTGCTCGGCGCTGGATCCCACATCGACCCGCCGCGTCGAGGAGACGATCCAGTCCCTCCGTGGCGTCGTCACCGTGGTGATCGTCACGCACAACATGCAGCAGGCAGCCAGGGTCTCGGACGAGTGCGCGTTCTTCCTCGCCGCACAGAACACGCCAGGGGTGATCGTCGAATACGGCGACACGGACGCGATGTTCTCCTCGCCGCGCGACCAGCGGACGGCCGACTACGTGAACGGCCGATTCGGATGATCGGGAGCGTCACTCCGTGAGCCGCGGCTTCGTCGGCCTCGCTATGGTCGCCGGATGCCTCGTCTTCGGGATCGCCGGGTGGGCCATGGAGCTGCCACGCCCGACCTCGGGGGCGGCAGGCCTTCCCGTGTCGGTCGCGACGGTGCCTCCGGGTGGATACCTCGACGCCGCAGGAGACGTGGTTACGCCGAGTGCGGCCCATGATTCAGCGACATCCACGTCCGGCGGTGCGCGACCGGCGGTCACCATCGAGGCGGGCTGGCTCCGCAGCACGAGCGCCGACACCGGGATCGCCTCGCGTGCGCTGCAGGCATACGCGTCGGCTGCCGTTCGGAGCAGCGCCTCGGATCCCGAGTGTCGACTGACCTGGAACACACTCGCAGCCATCGGGGACGTGGAGAGCGCCAACGGGACCTACGGCGGAACGCATGTCGAACCCGACGGCGAGATCTCGGCGGCGATCAGCGGGCCGGTTCTGGACGGCACCGGCGGCACCGTCGCCATCCGGGGCACTGCGAAGGGGGGCTGGTCTCGGGCCGTCGGGCCGCTCCAGATGCTGCCCTCAACCTGGGCCCGCTACGGCGTGGATGCGACCGGCGATGGACGCAAGGATCCAGAGAACATCGACGACGCGTCCCTCGCGGCAGCCGACTACCTCTGCGCCGCCGGCGGTGACCTGTCGACGGCGTCCGGCTGGACGACGGCCGTCCACGCCTACAACCACGACGACGCCTACGTGGCGGCCGTCCGCAAGCAGGCCGACCTCTACGCGAGCGAGACGACCGGATGACGACCGCGCGATCCGTCAACCCGCGCTTTCCGTACATCATCCTCACGACGCTTTCCGGGGGCACCGGTGAGCGACTGGCGTCCTGGCTCGCGCTCCGGGCGACGCTGGTCGCGATGACCGACGAAGGGGGCACGATCGGCGCGGGTGTCACCGACGCGGGTGCCGTCAACGCGGGTACCGTCAACGCTCCGTCCGGTCTCGATGTGCTCGACGAGACAACGGGCGAAATCATCATGTGGCGTCTCTTCACCGCTCAGCATCGGCAGCTCGGCGCGAGCGCCCGACTTTTCTCGACCCCCGCGGAGGCCAGGGCCGATGCACTGGAGGTCACCGCGCTCCGATCGACGCTCGTACGACATCGGACCGTGACGGCCGATGGGAGGAAGTGCAGCTGGATTCTCTCGACCGGGCGTGCACCGGTCATGCTCACCACGCGACTGTTCGAGAGCCGCTACGACTGCAACAGGAACCTTCAGTCGGCACTGACAGCGCTCGAAACAGCAGAAGTCGCGCGCGGTCTCGACACCGTCGTTCGCGGACATCTGGACACGGGACGTCGCTTTCCACCGAAAAAACCGGAGGCGGCGCCACGATGATCGGGCGCCGCCTCGGTAGTTGTGACCCCAACCGGATTCGAACCGGTGTTACCGCCGTGAGAGGG
>JAODMX010000378.1 GCA_025464735.1 Frondihabitans sp.
GGCGTCCTCTACTCCGGGAAGGAACTCCTGCGCGAACGCCAGGTGGCCGTTGGCGATGTCGTGCGGCGCGCCCGCGTCGCGCCACTGTGCGCTGATGTGGCCGATCGATGTGGGCACCACCGCGGAACCGGCCGCTGCGAGCACGGCGGTGAGTACTACGTCCGGATTCTCGCCGTCGTGCAGCGCTCGGAATACCTTGCAGATGATGGGGGAGGATGGCTCACCGTCCCCGGTCGTGATGTCATAGATGATCGAGGTGTTCGACTGCTCACCGCCGAGTACGCGAGACGCGCCGATGACCAGGCCGTCATCGACGACGTCTCGCCGCCCGTTGGCGACGATTCTGCCCGATCCGTCCGGCGCCAGGACCTCGCCCTGGTCGAGGATGAGCCTGAGCAGCGCACCCGCGAATGCCGGGTCGTGGGGACCGTCGTAGATCCAGATGACGCCGGTCGCGTCCTGCCGTGTGGCCACCAGGGCCCGCTCGGCGCCCTTGAGCGGGGAGCGTCGTTCGGTGAGCGGAACCTGGTAGAGCACCGGATGCTCGGCATGGTCGAGAACGAGATGAACCCGGATCGAGGCGCGTTCGTGCGCGGAATCGAGACCGAATCCGCCGTTCAGTTCGAAGTGCGGAGTACGCCCCTTGCCCGCGAACCAGCGTTGCCGCGTCATCCACGCCGCGAGATAGTCCGGAACCTCGTCCACGACCACCTCCGCCGGTGGGCGGGATCCACCACCCAAGCTCACCCTACGCAGCCGTTGCACGCCAGAACACCCCCTGACACGCCCCGGCGGGATTTTCGTGCCGCGGATCCCCACTTCGGGGGAGCCCATCTCTGGGGGCATACAAGACCCACGGTCTGCGCATACGCTCCTATACAGCACCACGGGGGACATCTGGGTGGCGGTGACTTCGCGAGAGTCGAATCGGAATACGGGGGTATACCCGATTCGACTCTCGCAGTAACGAAGTCCCGCCACCCATTACCCGGCTGCTTCAGGCGTTCTCCAGTCGCCATCGCGATAATGGTCGGATGCTTTCCAGAGAACTCGCACTCGCCCTGCAGAGTGCCGGCGTGCGATGGCGTCCCGTTTCGGGGGACGCATTCGTCATCAATCGCGAGGGCTTCGAGGGCGACGTCTTCGTCGTCAGCGACATGACCATCGAATCTCACGAGTTCGAAACCGGCACCATCCTCGGGTTCAACGGAACCACCGAGTGGGCGCTGGACTCCGTGGCCCTCGAGAATGCTTTGTGGCTTCCGCATGAGCACCAGCTGCGCGAGCTTCTCGGCGGCACCTTCCAATCGCTCGGTCGCCGCGAATTCGGCTATCGCGTCGATTTCGCCATCAACGGCGAATCCGCATTCGAAGAGGCAGCAGACGCTGCCGATGCCTACGCCGGTGCCCTCCTCCGTCTGGTGCGCGCGGCTCTCTAGAGAGAGCGACCCGAGCGGGTCGTTCGACGACCATACGAGCCCTAATCGCGGAGGGCGCGCAGGTGGGCGTTGATACCGGCGGAGAGTTCCGCGTCGACCGAGAACGCCGTGCCGTCGAGCTCGCGCACGGGCGCCGCCAGACGCACGCTGGACACCAGCCACGCGGCATCCGCCCGCCGCAATCCCTCCGGGGTCACCTGCTCGAAGCCGGTCTCGAGACCGATGCTCTCGACGTGGCGGAAGACGCTCGCCTGGGTCGTGCCGTCGAGGATGCCGAGGCCGGTGCCCGGCGTGAGAACGCGGTTGCCGACCCGGTAGACGACGCTTGAGGTCGGTCCCTCGAGCACGTAGCCGTCGCTGGAGACGAAGATCACGTCGTCGGCCCCGCGCCGTGACGCCTCGCGCAGTACTGCGCGATTGATCGCGTAGCTGAGCGTCTTGGCGCCGGCGAGCAGCCACGGCGAAGTCTGTTCGACGTCGTGACGATAGCCGCGATCGAGCGTGACCACCCGGACGCCCTCCACGCGCACGCGCGAGTAGTCCGGCGAGTGTGTCGCGAAGACCCATCCCGTCGGGCGTCCGTCGCCCTCGATGCCGCGAGTCATGACGGTCTTGACCGACGCTTCGTCGGCAGGCTCCAGTTCTGCTACGGCCGCGAGGATGGCCGATCGCCAGGCGTCCACATCGGGTGCCGGCAATTCGAGGGTTGCCGCGGAGTGGACGAAACGGCGCAGGTGGTGTTCGAGGGCCTGGGGACGCTCGTTTCCAACGCTGATCGTCTCGAAGATGCCGTCGCCGCGTGTTGCGCCGAGGTCGAGGGCGCTGAGAAGCGGAGCAGTGGGGTCGGCGAACCCGAACGACGCCTCTTCGGCGCTGTGGGGCGGCGCATCGGCGGATGGCTGGTTGAGCACGACGAGGACCTGTGTTGGCACTCGACCATTCTGCCCGGTCGGAGTGCAGCCCGCGATCAGCGGGAGAGTGCCGCTTCGAAGGACTCGAACACGGCGGCGTTGAACAGAACGAAGCGAACGAGGTCGATGCTGCCAGCAGCCTGTTCGTCGATGACCTGGGACACCGTGGACACCGCGATGAGCGCGGCGTCCTCCGCCGGCCAACCGTAGATGCCAGCGGAAACGGCGGGGAACGCGATGCTCGTGGCGCCGAGTTCTGCAGCAACTCTCATCGACTCTCGGTACGCGCTTGCGAGTTGGTCGCTGTGATCGATCGACCTGGCCCACACGGGACCAACGGTGTGGATGACCCAGCGGGCAGGGAGTCGCCCGGCGGTCGTCGCGACCGCCAGTCCGGTCGGGAGTCCATCGGGCAGGATGGTCGCGCGCAACTCTCTACAGGCGGCGAGGATGTCCGGGCCGCCCGCGCGATGGATCGCGCCATCCACTCCTCCACCTCCGAGCAGGGAGTGGTTGGCCGCATTGACGATCGCGTCGACGCGCTCCGTCGTGATATCGCCCCGGTGCAGCTCGATTCGTGTCATTTCTCAGTCCTGCGCTGCACGGGGATGCTGGCGGTGTTGCCGTAGACCTTGCCGCGACGCGGAATGAAGATGGCGAGGATCACGCCGGCCGTGGCGACGGCCGCACCCATGGCGAATACGATCTGGAACGCCTGGGTGGTTGGTATCGGCGCGCCGCCGGAGAGCACGAAGTGTGAGGCGAGGATCACCCCGACGAGGGTGGCCGCGACGGTTGAACCGAGCGTGCGCATGACCGAGTTCAGACCATTGGCGGCGGCCGTCTCCGTCGGAGGAACGGCGCGCATGATGAGCGTCGGCATGGCGGCGTACGCGAACCCGACGCCGAAACCAACGATCGTGGAGACGACGATCACATGCCAGATCTGGCTGTGCAGGAACACCGCGAGAGCGAACGCGATCGTGATGATGATGCCGCCGAGAATGAGGCTCGTGCGCGGTCCGCGGGCATTCGAGAGCCGGGCCGCCACCGGCGACATGAAGAACATCACCAGTCCGAGCGGCATGAGGCACAGGCTCGAGATGATCAGCGTCTGTCCCAGCCCGACGCCCGTCGTGGTCGGTGCTTCGAGCAGCACGGGCAGGGCGGCCGTCGTGATGAAGAACGCGAAGCCCACCGAGATTGACGCGAGGTTCGTGAGCAGCACCGGCTTGCGTGCCGCGACCCGGAGATCGACGAGTGGGTCCTTCGTGCGGAGTTCGACGAAGCCCCAGATCATCAGAACCACGATGCCGCCGACGAAGAGCACAAGGGTGAGCGGACTTCCCCAGCCCCACTCGCTGCCCTTCGAAACGGCGAGCAGGATGCCGACCAGGCCGAGGCCGAATCCGAGTGCTCCGAGAATGTCGAACCGACCACCGACGCGCAGCGTGCTCACCGGGATGATCGTCGCGACCAACACGATCGCCAGAATCGTCAGGAGGGTGGCAAGCCAGAACAGGTAGTGGTAATCGAAGTTCTGCGCGATGATCGCGGCGACGGGCAGGCCCACGGCTCCACCGACGCCGAGCGTCGCACTGACCAGGGCCACAGCGCCGCCAAGACTCTTCGCGTGCAGGACGTCGCGAAGGATGCTGATGCCCAGCGAGATCACTCCGAGCCCGACTCCCTGGAACACCCGCCCGATGATCATCGGCACGAGCGTGTCGGACAGCGCGCAGATGATCGAGCCCGCCGCCATGAGGAGGAGCAGCGTGAGCACGATGCGCCGCTTGCCGTACATGTCGCCGAGACGCCCGCTGATGGGGGTAGAGATCGCGGCGGCGAGCAGGGTTGCGGTCAGCACCCAGGTGGCATCCGCGCTCGTCGCATTCAGGAATTTGGGCAGCTCGGGGATGATCGGCGTGACGAGGGTCTGCATGAAGGCGGCGATGAGTCCGGTCAGCGCCAGCGTCGTGGTCATGGCCCTGTCGCTCGGTCGCCGCGTGAGACGAGCTCGTTCCGCCAGCGTCAGCGGTTCGTTGACCGGGTCGTCGGGGGAAGTGTCTGAACTCACCGTTCAACTCTAGGCGCGGGGCGAC
>JAODMX010000434.1 GCA_025464735.1 Frondihabitans sp.
CACCTGGGGCGACGGAATCCGAGAGGCCTTCGGTCATGCGACCCGCCGCCTCTCGCTCACCGGCACTCCGTTCCGCTCCGACACCGCGCCGATCCCGTTCGTCACCTACGCGCCCGACGAGCACGGCATCCGCACCTCGCAATCCGACTACTCCTACGGCTACGGCAGGGCCCTCGCCGACGGCGTGGTCCGGCCCGTCCTCTTCATGGCCTACGCCGGCCAGATGCGTTGGCGCACCCGCATGGGTGACGAAATGAGCGCCACCCTCGGCGAGGCGGTCACCAAAGACATCACGGCCCAGGCCTGGCGAACGGCTTTGTCACCGGAGGGCGACTGGATCGCCGCCGTTCTGTCGGCTGCCGACAAGCGCCTCACCGAGGTCCGTCGCGGTGTTGCCGACGCCGGCGGTCTCGTCATCGCAACCGATCACACGGCAGCCCGCGCCTACGCCTCGATCCTGACCAAGCTCACTGGCGAGCGCCCCACGGTCGTGCTTTCCGATGAGAAAGCCGGATCCGATCGGATCCACGCCTACTCCGAAGGCACCAGCCGCTGGATGGTTGCGGTCCGGATGGTGTCGGAGGGTGTCGATGTCCCTCGTCTCGCCGTCGGGGTCTACGCGACCTCCGCATCCACGCCCCTCTACTTCGCGCAGGCCGTGGGGCGTTTCGTCCGAGCCAGGCGACGCGGCGAGACCGCCTCGATCTTCCTGCCGAGCGTTCCCTCGCTGATGGCCCTCGCCGGGCAGCTCGAACTCGAACGAGACCACGCCCTCGACCGGCCGACCGATGCCGACGATGGGCTCTTCACGCCCGAAGAAGACGCGCTGGTCGCCGAAGCGAATCGCGAGGAGAAAGCGTCGAGCCTTCTCGAACAGCAACCCTTCGAGGCACTCGACGCCCAGGCCTCCTTCGATCGCGTGCTCTTCGACGGTGGTGAATTCGGATCCGGGGGAGAGATCGGCAGCCTAGAAGAGCTCGACTTCATCGGGATCCCCGGGCTTCTTGAGCCCGACCAGGTCCGTGATCTCCTGCAGAAGCGGCAGGCCACGCAGGCCGGCCGCGCAAAACGCGCACCCAAGACCGGCCTGCCGGCCAGCGCCGCAGCGGAGGCTCGCCCGCTCTACCAGACGATCAAAGAGCAGCGGCAGGAGCTCAGCCGCCTTGTCTCTATCTGGTCGCGCCATTCGAATGAGCCGCACGGCACTATCCATGCGGAGCTCCGTCGTCTCAGTGGTGGCCCCGCCGTCGCCCAGGCATCGACGGAACAGATCCAGAAGCGCATCGACGTTCTCCGCTCGCGAATCGGCAACCGGCGGTAGCGAGCGTCCGGGCGGCGACCTCCGGCCGAGAGGCATCCACTAAAATCGTAGGATGCTCGACGAGACCGGCCCGGAATCCTGGTTGGTCCGCGCCCGCGACGACGCGCCGCCCGAGGCGCTCGTGGAGGCTTTTGCCCGCGGCTACAAGCTCACATCGTGGTCGCTCATCGAAGCTGAACGTCGAAGCCTCGGCGTGTACACCTCGAAGGAGCTAGCTGAGACGGCATGGTGGCGCCATCTCGACCACGGCCGACGACGCTAGCTCTCGGAGTCACCCGGGCCCGGGTGGGCCTCCAGCTCGGGCAGGTCGCTCCGCTCGTAGCCGATCAGCCCCTCGTCGTGGCACAGGTAGACGCCACGAACCGATGTCGGCTCGTCGTCGCACGAGTGCAGCAGGTAGCGAAGCCAACGTCGATCGGTCTCATCGACCGCGGCCGAGCCCGGCCGCTCCATGATGAAGACGAACGAACCGACGCCGAACTCCTTGTCGAGGCCCGACAGGAGTTCTTGAAGGCCCTCTCCATCGGCCGACCGGCAGCGAAGCGGAAGATCGCCGATAGGAATCATGACCGGCAACTGCACCTGGTCGTCGTCGAGAAGGATGAGCCACAGTTGACGCTGGACCGCACAGGGAACCAGCTGCCGGGCACGACTGTCGAGTGCCGACCGTGACACCAAAGGTTCGTGGGAGTCGAGAGTGGCGATGTCGTCGTGGACCTCCGTGGCAGAGGCAGTGGCGCGGGGAATGGATGAGGTCGTGGGTGAGGTGGTGAGTGTCATGCGACGAGCATCGGGCACACCGGGCAGGGTGCGCTCCGGTTCTCCACAGGCGACCCGGATCCTTGGCGGCAGGCCGGCGAGTGGGGAGAACGCGTGCGACTTCTCAGCGACCGCCTACGGCCTCGACGCTCGCCCCGACCGAGGTGCCCTCGTCGCTCGAAGAGGACATCGCTGCCATAGCGGCGACCGCACGGCGCAGAACGGTGCTCGACGTCGACATCGTGTAGGGGAAGTAGACGACTTCCACCCCGACCTCAGCGAATTCCCGTTCGAGTTTCAGGCCCTTTTCCGTTCCGCGCCAGTCATCGCCCTTGAAGAACACGTCGAACCGGAGTTCGCGCCAGACGTCGAGTTTGTCTGGCACCGTCTCGGCGTACGCCTGGTCCACGTAGTCGATATGGCTGACGATCTCGAGCCGCTCGACGAGGGGAACCATCGGGCTGATCTTCTTGTTTCGCTCGAGCATCTCGTCGGCGACGACACCGGCGATGAGGTAGTCGCACTCGCTCTTCGCGTGGCGAAGCAGGTTCAGGTGCCCGATGTGGAAGAGGTCGTAGGCTCCGGCCGCGTAACCGATCCTGCGTTGGGTCATGAGAAATCCTTCCGGTCGATGCGTCCGATTCGGTCCAGGGAGTCGAAGGATCCGACCGGCTCCGAGAACGACCGCGTAGCCAGGTCGGCGATCGAGAAGCCGGCCAGTTTGACCTCGGCGTCGCGCTTTGCCAGGTCTCCCGAGCGGAAGTCGGTAGGACTCCAGGTCCGCCTGAGAAGGATCCGATGGCGCGGAGCAACCGACGTCATGATCACGCCGAGCGGCTTCACGTCGAGGCTGACGAGTTCGGCGTAGAGCGACAGCAGAGACTCGACGGTTGTCCGGTTGGACCGAACGACCAAGAGGACGGCGTCGGCCACCGGTGCGATGCTCCGCAGCGGCAGCGGCGTCGAGTCGCTGGCGACCTGCGCGACACTCACGTCGTACCGCTCGCTGAGGTCGTGGAGATAGGTGTCGACGCGAGCCTGCCGTTCGCGCGGGCGTGCGGAGGCGACACGGTCGGTCACGGCGATGTGTTGGTACCCCGCCGGATCCTGACGGGTCACCTCTCCGAACGAGGAGTCGTCCACCGTCGCCGGACGGACAAGCATCCGGCCCTCGAAATCGCTCTGGACCAGCGCGGGCACGTAACCGCTCTCCACCAGGGCTCTGGCGAGACCGCCGTCGACGCCGCAGGCTTCGGCCACCATGTCGGTGCGGGCGATGACGACGCGCTCGGGCAGATCGCCGCCGGCCAGCGCACGAAGGTTGAGGACGGCTTCGCGGAGGGAGGTCCGCATGCGGCTGGAGGTGCTGCGATCCGTGAAGTCGTCGGCGTCGAGCGTGGCAGAGGGGAGCTGGGCAATGACCGGAAGGCCGACGACACGACGCACGTCGTCAACGGTCGTGACCCGGGGAAGGAGGCTCACCAGGGCGAATCCAGCGACGAATCCGACAAGGAGTCCGATCCCGGTGTCGACGAGGACGACGACGAGGCGCGTGCTCGGTGCGGCGCCCGGCGAGAGCAAGGCCTGGACGAGCGCGATCCCCACGACGAGACCCAGGAGTGCACCGCCGGCGACGACGGCCCAACGCCGACGGAGCTGTGCCACGAGGTCGACGAAGGTCGACCGATCCTCCGTGGGTGCGCTCACGGAAGAGTCTCGCGATCGGGGAGGGCGCCCAGGCCCTTCAGTTCACGGAACCACTTCGGAAGAGCCAGAACGAGGTACAGCGTGTTGGCGACGAAGAAGGCGATGTAGATCACTGTGAAGCCGAGAGGCCACGCGAGCAGGATGAACGACAGGCACATGAGGCCGTAGTCGGTGGGCACCACGGCGAGCGAGTACAGAGCTGACGTGCGACGGCTGCCACGCGTGGGTACCCCGGTCCTGACGTTCTGCGCTCGACGGAGCTGATCGGTGAGCACGATGGCGAAGAACGCCACCGCTGCAACGACCTCGTAGGCGAGCGGCAGCCCGAGCACACCCTCACGGCCCTGGGGTTCGCGCAGCCAGTTCGCGAAGACGGCGAGGTGGAGGACACCGATTTTCGTGGCGTCGATCACGTGGTCGAGCCATTCCCCGGCGGGGCTGCCGCCACCTCGCAGTCGCGCCAGCTGCCCGTCGGCCGAGTCGAGGGCGTACCCGATGACGAGCAGCAGGACGACCGAGACGGCACTCGGGAACGAGGTGGGAACGAAGGCGATGACGGCGATGCCGGCGAAGGTGAACAGAGCGCTCACCAGAGTGACCTGATTGGGCGTGAGACGGAGCTGGTAGGCGGCGGCGGCCAGGTAGCGGCCGAGGCGGCGGTTGATGAAGCGCGAGTAGGCGGGAGCGCCACTCGACGTCTTCTGCGCCGAAGCGAGACGCGCGAGCGACTCCGAGTAGGTCTCTTTCGCGAGTGTGGTGGTCATGAGGCCACTGCCAATCCGTCGATGCGGCCTGATCGGTGGAGTTCCTGACCGACGACCGCGCTGATCCGCCGGCGCATCCGCTCGGGCGTGAATTCCTGTTGATAGACCTGCTCCGCGCGACGTCCCGCGGCAGCGAGGGTGTCGACATCGAGCGTCGTGAAGAGAGTTGCGAGGCCATCGACGTCGAGGCAGTCGAAGAGCCAGCCCGTTTCGCCGTCGGTGATGACCTCTTCCGGCCCTCCCGATCGGCTCGCGATGACCGGTCGGCCCTCACTGAAGGCCTCAACAGTCACGAGGCCGAAGCCCTCCAGGGTGTCAGTCGGAAGGACGACGGCGTCGGCTGCCTGGAGGTACGGCGTCGTGTCATCGACCTCGCCCACAACCACTACGGTTTCAGGGCTCGACACGTACCGTGCCACGAGCGCAGGCACGTCGATGCCGACACCGACCTCGGGAGCGGCGCCGAGGATGACGAGCTCGCCCGGGCATCCTGCCTTCTCCCACGCTTGGAGGAGTGTTCCGTGGCCCTTGTGCGGATTCCATCGGCTGGCCACGACGTAGTGGGGTCGCCTGTGCAGGGGAGGAGCCTCGGGAAGATCACGCGAGCGGTGGGGTACCCCGTTGTGGACCACCACCGCCCGCGCATCCTCGGCGAGACCCGACGCGCCGAGGACCGAGCGCGAGACTGCCACTAAGGCAGTGCACGCGCGTGCCAGGGGACGAAGACCTACCCGGTCCTTCGCGCCCCATGGTTCTTGAAGATGTCCGACGACCCGCCGCACGCCGGTGAGGCGGGCGATGGGGGCGACGGGCAGGCAAGCGCTGGTTGCGCAGTAGACGAGGTCGAAGTGACGCCCCGTCAGTCGCGCGAACGTCCGCACAGAATCTCTCGCGAGGCGGAGGAATCCGCCCGGAGTCAATTTCATGCGGCGCAGGATGGGGAGGGGATGCCGCTCGACGCGTGCCCCCAGCTCCCGGAGAAGGGGCCCGAGAGGGCCCGGCGCGACGTCGGTGGGCAACCACACCGTCACGTCGAGATCGTCCGTCTGGACGAGCTCGGACACGACCTCGAGCACGATGCGGTCCGAGCCGTACATCTCGTCGGAGGAGTGCACGATCAGCACCCGTCCGCGGCGCGCGCCGTGCCGTGCCAAGGGTGCCGCCAGTGGATCCTGAGAATCAAGGACGGTCATCAGTAAGCCCCCTCAGGCTTGAGAAGCACTTTGACGGTGCGCCACATGAGGACGAAGTCGACGGTCATCGACCAGTTCTCCACGTAGTAGAGGTCGAGCCGGACGCTCTCCTCCCAGCTCAGGTCACTGCGGCCGTTGACCTGCCACATGCCGGTCAGCCCAGGCTTGATATAGAGCCGACGATGCACGTGATCGGCGTAGCCCTCCACCTCGCGGGGAAGAGGAGGCCGCGGTCCGACGATGCTCATCGTCCCGAGGAAGATGTTGAACAGCTGCGGCAGCTCGTCGAGCGAATACTTGCGAAGCACGCGTCCCCAACGGGTGACCCTCGGGTCGTCGCGCATCTTGAAGAGGAGGCCCGCACCATCGGACTGCGACTGCAGCTCGTCGAGTCGTGCCTCCGCGTCGACGACCATCGTCCGGAATTTCAACATCGTGAACCGCTCGCCATCTCGGCCGACGCGCTCCTGGCGAAACAACACCGGCCCGTGGTCGTCGGAGCGCACCAGGAGGGCGATGACGAGCATCAGGGGCGCGGTCATCAGGATGGCGAACCCGGCGAGCAGAACGTCCGTGGCACGCTTCAGCACGTGCTTCGGTCCGTCGAACTGGGGCAGTTCGACGTGCATCAGCGGCAGGCCCTCGACGGGCCGGAAGTGGATGCGCGGCCCCGCGATGTTCGTCAGCCGAGAGGCGATCACGAGTTCGGTCGCGCGGCCCTCGAGGCTCCAGCCGAGATCACGGACGTAGTCGGTCCCGTGCCGGGGGTCGCCAGCGACGATGACGCTCTCGACGCTCATCCGCCAGACGGCTCGAGACACATCATCGAGTGTCGCGACGATCGGGACGACGCGGGTACCGAAGGCAATGCCGGTCACGTCGTCGTCATCGACCACCGCGCCGACGACGTCGTACAGGGCTCCCGGCTTCTCGTCGATGCGGTCGATGACGTAGCGGACGTCGGCGCGACTGCCGACGACGATGGCGCGGGAGAGGTAGTGGCCGAGGCGACGTTGCCGCATGAGCCAGCTCCGCAGCGTGTATCGCGATGCGATGAGTCCAAGCGCACCACCGGGGAGCGCTAGGAAGAAGTACGAGCGCATACTCTCGTGCCCGGTGATCGAGATGATCAGGGCGATGAGCGTGAAGGTCAGCACCGTTCCGTTCACGACACGCTTGTACTCGGCAGCTCCGGTGCCGACGACGGACAGATCACGCGTGCGGTTGAAGGCCAGGCAGATCGCCCAGAGGAGGCCGATGCCGATCGGGTAGCCGATCGACTCAAAGAGGGGCTGCGGCTGCGCGGCAGCAACGCCGGCGGCGGTCTTGTCGATGCCGTCTCGCCATGCCTCGACCAGATCCGCGGCGAGCACACTGAGCGTGATCACCACGGCGTCGAAGGCGAGGAGGAGCCGACGGTAGCGGACCGCCCACGAGGCGCCCGTTTCGGCGCCGCCCACCCGATCGCCGAGATCCGTCCATCCGGCCTGCGCAGCACGTACCGGCGCGGGCCAAGCGAGTCGTCGGCTTTCGCCAACGTCGCGACCAATGCCGGTCATGATTCCACGACCGATTCGGGGCGGTTGTGGGTGCGCGGCAGCGCACGGAAGAAATGCAGGGTAAGCATGGATCTCGGGTTCGGGTAGGCGGCGCTTGCGCCTCGAAACACTTTTCGGGAGTGTTCCGAAGCTCGGTTACGAGTGGACAGCCGAGGATCGGGTTCGGCCGTACGCTCGTTTGACGACTCCGCCGTCTGATCCTGTGAGGGCCGTCGGGTACGGCTGATCTCGAGGCTCGTGGGCGAGTCGACGTTCGGGAAGGTTGCGGGTTATTCGGGTTTTCGTCCCGTTTCGGGCGGGACAACAGTGACGCTATGCCATCGGGTGATACCCCCACATGACCCCATTTCGGGGGACTCATGGCTTCTTTGCAGCAGGATCCCAGCGGGTGAGGGAATCGACCGAACGGGTGAGTGGAGCAGACAGGTCGGTGCGCGCCGCACGGATACCCCTTCTGTAGAAGGCCTCACCCGGGGCGCCCTTTCGCCGTTTGTCGCGGCGCGTCGCCCGTGGACACGGGGATCGGACGTTTCAACCCCACAACTTCCGAAAACCAGTTAGCCGACACACGTCACTGTGAGGTGAACTACCCCCAGACGGGAGTCCCCACGAATGACCGCACGTCTTGTACCCCATTTCTTAAAACGGGTTAGACGGGTGATCTCGGCCGGAGAGGGCCTTGGCGCCCGTTCACCCCTCGTTCACGAGCCAGACGGGTGTCAGAAAGAAGCCCCCGTCCGACCGGTGAGGGTCGAGACGGGGGCTTCGGCGACTATCGAGACGCTCGGCGAATCAGGACTTCACGCCGCCGGCGAGCTCCACGAATGCCTTGCGGGGGTCGTTCATGTTCTCGAGGGTGGTCTCGTCTCGACCGCTGACGAAGTTGGTGACCCAGCCGGTCAGAATCCGCCACTTGCGCGTGTAGGTGGGCATCGCGAGCAGGTGGTACCCGCGGTGCGCCAGCCAGGCCAGGAGGTTCTTCAGGTGGACGCCCTGAATGAGCGCTGCGCCCTTGCCGATTCCGTAGCTCGCAACCGTACCGACGGATTCGTGTCGGTACTCCGCCAGAGGCTCGCCGGCCATCGACGCGAGAATGTTCTCGGCCACGGTGACGGCCTGGCGCACGGCGTTCTGCGCGTTGGGCGGGTAGTACGCCGGCTGCTTGGCCGCCGTCAGGTCGGGGACCTGGGCGTTGTCGCCGAGAGCCCAGACGCCGTCGATGCGCTTGCCGTCGTCGGTGATGACCTCCAGCTTGGCATTCGCGTTGACGTGCCCCTTGGGGCCGCGGGGGAGATCGGTGGCGTCGAGAGCCGGGTTCGGCTTGACGCCGGCCGTCCACACGATGGTGCCCGCCGGGATGGTCTCACCATCGCTCAGAACACAGTCGCCGTTCTCGCACGACGGCATCGTGGTCTTGAGCCGGATGTCGATGCCTCGAGCACGGAGCGCGCCGAGGGTCCACTTGCTGAGCTCCGGGCCGACCTCGGGCGCAACGCGGTCCAGCGCCTCGACCAGCACGAAACGAAGTTCGTGCCGCGAGAGCACGGGGTATTGGTCGATGGCCGCATTCGCGGCATCATTCAGCTCGCCCAGTGCTTCGACACCGGTGTACCCGCCACCGACGAAGAGGATCGTGAGAAGCTTCGCGCGTTCCTCAGGGTCGAGAGTGTTGGCCGCCTTCTCGATGTTCGAGAGGATGCGGTTGCGAATGTAGGTGGCCTCCTCAACGCTCTTGAAACCGACGGCGTTCTCGGCAAGACCCGGGGTCGGGAACGTGCGGGTGACGGCACCGAGGGCGACGACGAGATGGTCGTAGCCGACCTCTGCTGTCTTGCCATCGGCGAGATCAACCGCCACCGTCTTGGCGGACGTGTCGATGCCGGTCATCGCCCCCTGAATGAACTTCGACCGACGAAGAGTCTTGCGGAGGGGAACCGTGACGTCTTTCGGATCGATGTGCCCACCGGCGACCTCGGGGAGGAAGGGCTGGTAGGTCATGTAGGGGCTCGGGTCGATGACCGTGATGCTGGCGCTCTGCGGTGGCCTCTTCTTCTGGAGTGCGAGCGCGGTGTGGAGACCCGCCGAACCACCACCCAGAATAACGATTCGTGTTGTCATACCTCGACGCTACTCCGGCCAGGGGGTCGATTATCTCCACACCGCGAAAGACGGGTCAGAACCCTTCCGGCTTGCGGACCACGTACGGCCCCTCGAGCGCATCGAGCTCTTCGCCGGGGAGGGTGAGATCGACG
>JAODMX010000466.1 GCA_025464735.1 Frondihabitans sp.
CGCGACGGGCCAGTCGCTCCCCGCGGCTACGTTCAGCGGCGGCGAACAGACCGTCGTCGCGCTCCTGACCCGACTCGGGTTCGATGTCCGCGACACCTCCGTGCAGCACACCCTGCCCGAGGTGCGCATCGGCGACGTCCCGGGCATCGACATCGGCACGGTCTTCGCCAGTCGCCGGGAAGCCGCCGCAGCCGGAATTCATCGTGCGATCCAGGCAGGCATCACCGGGACCGGCGCCACCGGCGCCGAGTCGATCGTGGTCTCCGGCGGTTACGAGGATGATCAGGACCACGGCTGGGAGATCGTTTACACCGGCCACGGTGGGCGGGACGGGTCCGGGCGCCAGACCTCTGACCAAACCTTCGAGGCGCCCGGCAACGCCGCGTTGCAGACAAGCCACCTCACCGGTGCCCCGGTCCGTGTCGTGCGCGGAGCGCACCGCAGCTCAGCCCACGCCCCCCAGAGCGGCTACCGCTACGACGGCCTGTTCCGCGTGGTACGAGTGTGGCGCGAACGCGGACTCAGCGGCCACCTGATCTGCCGTTTCACCATGGTCGCCCTCGGCGCTGGACCTGTGACGGAGCGCGCCGACCCGGAGCAAACCGGCGCAGCAACGGATATCGAGCCGACCGGCACCGATGCGCCCGATCGGCGAGCTGCGTCCGTACAACGACTGGTCCGCTCCGTGCAGGTCGCCGAGTACGTCAAGAAGCTCCACGACCACACCTGCCAGGCCTGCGGCACCCGCCTCGCTATCGGATCACGCGCCTACTCCGAAGGCGCCCACATTCGCGCGCTCGGCCGACCGCACAACGGGCCCGACGTGCCCGCGAACATGCTGTGTCTCTGCCCGAACTGCCATGTATTGTTCGACAACGGGGCCTTGCTGATCAGCGACGACTTGGCGATGACCGTCAATGGAGACCTGACAGGAGCCCTGCGCATGCACGGCAGCCATGTCGTCGAGCGCGCACACCTCGCCTACCACCGCTCGAGGCACCTCTGAGGAGCTGTACGAGAGGTGCTGGGCCTCATCGTGCACTGCCCAGCCCTGACCGCGACCACCTCGACGGTCGCCCATCACCTCGATCCTGACGGCACGGTCGCCCCAGCTAGAGTGACTCGGCTGCCCGTGACCCACCGCCGTCGGCCACGATCGACCCGGCGCCCATCGGTAGCGACAGCAGCTCAGAAGGATCCGGCGGCTTGGTACGTTTTTCTCACCTGTACGTCCACGCCTGCGCCATCTTCGACAGGTGGACGTGAGATCGTGACGGCGCGAGAGGGATGCAAGCCGCCGCATAGCGCCGGTGTCGCACGATTGGGTGTCGATCGCCCGTACCGACGGCCGAGGGTGCACGGTGGGCCTTCATCACCAACGCCACCGCGAGCGGGAGTCCCATCCGAGTCAGGTTCTTGATCCTCGCCGTCGCAGCCGCGTCCATCTTCGTCACAGGATGCGGGACCGCGACTCCATCGGCGGCTTCTCCTGAGGCCCCGGTTACAACATCGGCGACACCATCCATGGTGACGCTCCCCGACGTCGTCGGCCAGAACGGTGCGATCGCGCAGGACACCCTCACGACGCTCGGCCTCACCAAGCTCGACCTCGCCGCCGACGCCGCGTCTGGCCACCAGATCGTGCTGAACCCAGCAAACTGGACGGTCACCAAGATGGAGCCGAAGGCCGGCACGCATGTACGCACCGATCAAGCCGTTGTCATCACGATGACCAAGTAGGCAAGCGAGGGCCGTCCATGACCCCAGATCCGGATCATGGGGACCCCAGTAGTGGGTCCACCAACTAGAACACGGACTCGAGTGCAACGGCCTGAGATGTGCGATGCAGAGCTGGGACGCGGGCTCGCGTCGCTCCAAATCACTACGGCGGCAACGCTGAGTTTCAACCCGGATCCGCGATCCGATCCCGACAATGCGTCAGCGGTCACGACAGGGAGCTCGAGCGTCGACCGCTACGTGGAGAAGCAGCAACACGCCTGCACTCGATCAAGGAACATAGGCCAGGTGGCGTAACAGTTCAGTCCGACCGGACGACGTGCTGGTCTGACACCAGCGAAGGGATCCGTGGTGGACGACAACCGTGACTCTGAGGCGACCCAGCGGATGGCGGCGCAGCCTCCGGCCTGGCTGCAGCAGCAGGCCCCTCAGCCGCCGCCACAGGCCTTCCAGGCACCGCCCTGGATGCTGGAGCCACCGATGCCACCGATGCCACCGCAGCCTCAGTGGCACGCTCAGCGTCCGAGTGGCCCGGCTCCTGGGTGGACGTCGAAGCCGCTGTCCCGAAGGCTCGCCATCCGGTTCCTCCAGCACCCGGGGCGGAATCTGCTCATCGCGGCGGGGGTCGTCCTCGTGCTGATCACGGTGGTGCAGATCGTCCAGGCCAATACGGGGAATTCCTCATCCAGCGCTGCCGCCACCACCTCGACCATGACCACCGCGCTGGGCTGCACGTCCCAGCGGCTCCCAATCAGTCCTGGCAACAGCTCCACCTACGTCATGAATGATGCGCCTTGCACTAATTTGGCGATCATCGCGCGGGGTTGCTCCACGGACACATCAAATGGATACGTGCACATGCCAGAGGAATACAGTTCCGTGATCAGCATTCTCCAGTACTACAACAGCTCCGGCAGTCTGCAGGCGCAACTCGAATCGATATCCGACGTTTCAGGAAAAGCACCAACCCTGGAAAGCGTGAATGTGACCTGTCTCGGCACAGGAAAGCTGATCAGTCTGACCGGAGCCGAGTACGACCGGATCCTTGGGCCCAGCACGGCGGCCGACCTGCCGCCCTCGCTGCAGTAGCCGGAGCTGCGCCTCGGGCGACCACAACAGGCTCCTCAAACGGTTTCCGAAGGAGCGCTTCACCGTCCAGGGCAGCTCGTTGTCGGCCCGCAGCAGCGTGTGCAGCACGGCCAGGTTGCCGCGCAAGTTGCCGCACAGCAGGACCGTCCGGTTCTCCAGCTCGACCTCGTGGAGCAGCAGCGGCGTCGGTGAGTGGTAGGCCGCTCCTTCGCAGACCCGGCCCTGAGTTGCGACGACTCCCGGCAGAGCCGCGTCGGCGGGGATGGCGTTGACGATCAATGCGGGCGCGCTGTTCATGGTGTCCTCATGCAGCAGGGTGCTTTCCACTACTTCCCTCCTGGCAGAACGACGTCGACAGGAGTCGTTTGAAATGGTTATGCGGACGCCCCCTGCCCGTGTTGGGCGTCCATCTCGTCGAGGAACGCAATCGTGGCCAGATGGTGCTCCCGGCGCTGCCGCTCCTCAGCCTCAGAAGCCCTCCTGAGCGCCGCGACACGATCGGGGTCCCTCTCCGGGGGCGTCTTGAGCGCCTGAGGGGTCTCAGCGGGCTTCTGAGCGACTTCTAGGGCTCGTTCAGGTCCGCTCGAAGGCGTCCACTCCTGCTCGGCGCGCTCAGCGACCCGCTCAGCCAGCGCCTTGATCGTCGCCGGGCGCTCGAATCGAGAGTCGTGTGGAGTGCAGGCCTGCTTCATCCGCTTCGTTGCGTCCGAGTCGTCGGCCTCCAGGTGCCGACGGCTGCGCACGTATTGCTCGACGTACTGCTCGACTGCCCCGGCCTTGTGCGGGTACTTCGCGTTCGAGCCGCCGAACAACCAGGTGATGCCCTCGATGACCGCGGTCGAGCCGTGTTTCTGGACCAGGACCAGCAGCATGCCGGCCAGCTCGTGGATCTGGTCCGGGTAACGAGGCTTGCCAGAGGCGACCAGAAGGTTCCAGTAGTGGTGCATCACCCGGTCCAGGTCCGTGGTGTCGCTCGGGATCTCGTCCAGGAGCTGCTTCCACTCGCCCGGGAAGGTGTCCACGGGCTCGGGTTCGTCCGGGGTGCTCGCCCACGCGACGGTGTTCTCCACACCACGGCAGATGCGGCGGATGGCCGACACCTTGGCCACGGGATCGGCCGCCGCTCGGGCGCGCGCGTCAGGTGTTGCGAGCGAAGCGAGCTGGTACTGCTCCGTGGTCCTGCTGCCTTGTCCTGCTACCTGGTACTGCTCGGACCCGTCTCCCGGGCTACCCGTAGCCCGGGAGACGGGTGAAGGGTGGCCCGTCTCCCGGGATAGGGGTAGCCCGTCTCGCGGGTTACCCCTACGAGCAGACGGCCATCCGATCCATTCGCCGTCATCGCTCACGCAGGTCTCGATGTCAACATCGCTGTCACGTAGACGCCACTCAGTGGGCTCGCGCCCGACCCCGTTGCCCCGCTCCACGTGGCGCCTGACGGCCTCCACCGCGCCAGCGCGCTCCAGCTCCTTCAGCGCCTTCTCGGCCGTGCTCTTGGCCATCGACGCCATTCTCGCCAGTGTCTTGATGCTGCGGCGGCATCCGGTGCGGTCGTCGCTGCTCGCGCTGATGGTCATCGCGGCGTACATGGCCTTCGCGTTGGTCGACAGCGGGCAGGCCGCGGACCAGATCAGCGGGTGGACCATGCCGAAGTGGCGCATGCACCGAGCGGGGGCTTCACGCTGGGTGGTGGGCATGGCAGAATCGGACTCGAACATGGGTGACGCCTTCCGCTTCAAGGTGGATCCCTCAAGCCCCGTTCTCGTTGTCCGCGAGTGCGGGGCTGTTCTTTGCGCCACGCTAGACGCAAAGTTTGATTAGTTCTACAGATCGCCGTCGTTGTTGCGAATCACACGGAATCCGCTTCTGTGCTCAGCCGTACCGGGCAGAATCTTGTGGGCCAACCACATACAATGGTCATGGACGGCGAGGTTGCACTCCGTTGGAAGTGGTTTCCGGCAGTCGAGCCAGGGATACCGTGGCTCGCACGGCGGTGGGTCGTGCAGGTTCAGTCACAGGATTCAGCCGAGCTTGCCGTGGTTGTTCACTACAGACTCCACGGCTCCTTTGCTCAGAGCAAGGGCACGAGCCATGACGTCGATCGACAACGACTCCCTCAGAGGCGATGTCCAAGCAGTAGACGCGAAACGCTGCACCGCGGCCGAGAGCAGTATCGGAGGTCGCAGCTTCGGATAGCTCGACGCATGACCGCGGTTCGTAGCGGAATCGAGGCATCGGAGGCTCATGCGTCCGTTTCGGCAACCGGGAGGCAGCTACGGATGATCTGCGCCTGGTGGGAGGTCAACGGTGGCGACGCCTGGGCGATCTCACGAGCGCGTGCCCGGATCTCCTCGCGAAGAACTGGATCGACGATTGACCCCGGTTCCGGTTCCGGAACCGGCGATGCCTCCCCGCTGCATCGCTGCGGTACTGCTGTCGATCGCACTTCAGGTCTCCCTCGTCGTCGCTACGCCGTGGTGACCTCCTGTGTGGTCCATGCAGTTGTTCGTGCCTACTTTAAACGATTCCCCTGGGCATCTTCAATGCGCACGCTCCGCGGATCGAAGCGCTGCCCACCGCGGCCGACCGGGAGGATCGTCACGCGGTAGAGGGCGTCCAGCACGGTGCGCCGCTCCTTCGTCGTGGCGGCGTTCCAGCGCTGGCGAGCCTGCGGTCCCGCGATCTCCAGGAGCACGGCCGGAAGGCTCGTCGGACGGGCCCTGCGCTCCGCGGCTTCGATCTGCGGCTCCCACGACCGCCTCGCGGCCGCGAAGTCCGCCAGCGTGATCTCCTTGGCCACCATGAGCCTCTGAGCCTCGGCCAGATCGGCCTGCAGCTTTGCGGCCTCGGCCTCGGCGGCGGCCTTGGCTGCATTGTCGTCTCCCTGCGTCAGCGCAGAGATGGCGTCGAGCCGCTGCAGCCGCTCAATGACGGTCTCCTCGACCAGCATGTCGACGGGTTCCTGATAGCGCGAGAGCTTGTGGCACACCCGGCAGTCGTAGCGATTGGGCCGTCCCTCCTGGTGCACAACCCGCATACGCCCGTCGCAGCCCTCCCTGCCGCACCGGAAGATTCCGGCACCGAGGTGCCTGACGTGGGTGGAGTTGCGGAACTTGTCACGCTCGGGATCCGCGAACATCGCCACCAGCCGATGATGGTCGGCCACGCTGATGATGGGGTCCCAGGTCACGGCGACGTCCTCCAGCACCTTGCCCCGGTGCACCCGTAGACCGGCGTAGGTGGGCCGCCGAACCAGGATGCGAAGGTTCCCACCCCTCCACAGCTTCCCGGTCGCGGTAGGCACCCCGCGGCGATTCAGGTCGGCTGCGATGGCGTCGGCCGGCTCGCGCTCCAGCAGGCGCCGTACGATCTCGGCGACGACTGGGCCCTGCTCCGGGTCGATCTCACGGCCGACGGTGGCGCCGGTCCTGAGGTCGACCACTTTTCTGTATCCGTACGAGAGGGATCCGTGAGGGCGCCCGGCGGCAGCTCGCGACTCCACCGCACGTCGGGTGCGTTCAGACGTCATGTCCGACTCCCTCGCTGCAAGCAGGGCGTCGAGCCCCAGCCCGAATCCTCCATCAGCCGTCGAGGGATCGTGGAGCCGACCGTGATAGCCGATCTTCACTCGGGCGGCTACACATGTCTGCTCCAGGGCGGCGCTCACCGCTTTGTCGCGGGTCGCACGGCTCAGCTCCCAGACCAGGAGTGCACCGCCTTCGACCTGGCCGGACTGGATGACAGCAACAGTTTCCTGCCAGCC
>JAODMX010000009.1 GCA_025464735.1 Frondihabitans sp.
CCCGTCGGGGTGTGGCTCGGGTTGGCGAGTATAACCATCACTTCGTTTGTCTTCACCGACGAGACACGCTTTCCCGGAGTGGCGGCGCTCACGCCGGTCCTGGGGACTGCCCTGGTAATTCTCGCGGGCAGTGGGCAGCCGCGGGTCAGCCGTACGCAGCGGATCTTGGCCTGGATGCCGCTCTCGTTCGTCGGCGGGATCTCGTACTCGCTCTACCTCTGGCACTGGCCGCTCCTCGTGATCCCTCAGGCCGCCTCCGGGCTCGGTACGCCGCTGCCGCTCCCGATTCGACTCGGGCTCGTCGCGGCCGCAGTTCTCCTCGCCTTTGCCACGCAGCGCCTCGTCGAGCGCGCCGTCTCCCGGCTCAGGCCGCCGCGTCGCTCCCGAGTGGTTCCGGCCTCGGTGGTTGGAATCGCTGTTCTCGCTATCTCGGCGAGTGTGGTTCCCGGAGTGCTGCTCGAGCGGACGCCGCTCTCTGCCGGGCGACCGGCACCAGCGACCACAGTGGCCGTGCCGCCTGCGTTTACCGCGATTGTTCCCTCGAACCTGCAGCCCGCGCTCGACGCGGCGACCGCGTCAACCTCCGAGGCCCATCGCAATGGCTGCCATATCCCCGACAAGCGAGGGGTTGCCGTTAACTCCTGCGCATTCGGTGATGTGGACGCGGCGACGAGGGTCGTCCTCTTCGGTGACTCGCACGCCGCGCACTGGTTGCCTGCGCTGAGCACGTGGGCACTGTCCCACGGGGTGCGTGTCGAGTCGTACACCAAGGTGGGCTGTGCCTCCGTGCCGGTTTCGATGTCCGACCACGGCCGTGACTACTCTGCCTGCTCGCAGTGGAGGACCGATGTGATCGACCGACTGCAGCACGATCCGCCGGCGCTTCTCGTCCTTGCCAACACGAACACCCTCGATTTTGTTGACGATGGTCGATCGCGCGAAGACCAGTGGGCCTCAGGTATCCGCAGCTTGCTCGGTGAGCTTCCCGCGGCGACGGGCGTGCTTGCGGTCGCCAATACGCCGGAGCTCGACGACGACGCACCCGTCTGCCTCTCGAACCACCTCGACGACACTTCGCGGTGCTCGACCAGTCGGCACAAGGCGATCGACGCTTCGTGGATCGAGTCCGAGCGCGCCGCGTTCGAATCGGCGGGCGCCGACTACGCCGACCTCAACGACTACTTCTGCACGAGCGACCTGTGCGGCCCGATCGTCGGCAACACGCTCCTCTACCGCGATGCCAGCCATCTGACGGAAGTCTGGTCGACGCGGCTGGCCGGAGTTCTCGGATCCGAGGTCGACCGTGTGCTCGGTGCTGCTCGCTCGCAGCCCTGAGGGGTCTTCGATCAGATGTGACCGTCGGCGTCGCCGAGGTCGTAGGGTGCGGGCTCCGTTCGCAGGAGTTCGTGAACCCCGCTGAGAATCTCGGTCGGGCGGAACGGGTATCGGTCGATCTCGGCCTGGTCGCTGATTCCGGTGAGGACCAGGATCGTGTGGAGGCCTGCCTCGATGCCCGCGATGATGTCGGTGTCCATCCGGTCGCCGATCATTGCTGTGTTCTCCGAGTGTGCGCCGATGCGGTTCATCGCCGACCGGAACATCATCGGGTTCGGTTTCCCGACGACATACGGCTCTTTGCCGGTGACCTTTGTGATCATCGCGGCGATGGCGCCGGTGGCGGGCAGGATCCCTTCGGCGCTCGGTCCGGTGGCGTCGGGGTTCGTGACGATGAACCGGGCGCCGCCCATGATGAGGCGTGCCGCCTTCGTGATCGCCTCGAACGAGTAGTTGCGGGTCTCGCCGACCACCACGTAGTCGGGGGCCGTCTCAGTCATGATGAAACCGGCTTCGTGGAGCGCCGTGGTCATTCCAGCCTCGCCGATGACGAACGCGGACCCGCCGGGCATCTGTGAGCGGCAGAAATCGGCCGTCGCGAGAGCCGAAGTCCAGATGCGGTCCTCCGGCACCTCAAGACCCGACGCGCGCAGCCTCGCCGAGAGGTCGCGAGGCGTGAAGATCGAGTTGTTGGTCAGAACGAGGTAGGGCGTGTTGCTGTCCTGCCACTGCTCGATGAGTTCCGCCGCGCCGGGCAGCGCCTGGTTCTCGTGGACCAGCACGCCGTCCATGTCGGTCAGCCAGCATTCGACGTCATCTCGGGAAGCCATGGCAGCAGCGTAGTGGGCGTGGTGTCAGAAAAGCCCTCTACTCTCGACATGTAAAACGCGATATGTTAGTCTGAAGCCACCGTACCTACGCGTGTCAGCGACGCGCTTTCCTCCATCCCGTGCCCGGAGGCCCGATAATGCTCAACCCTGCCTCGTCTGGCGACCCCGCCGACCCCGCCGCTCACTCCGATGTGTCGATGGCTGCTCGCCGTCACGCGCGCTCATCGAAACTCCAGACGATTCGATCGTTGATCGGAGATCTCCGCACGCTCATGACGATGGCGTGCCTCGCGGTGCGCAACCACATGAGCCGCCGCGCGATCGTGGCGCCGGGCGGCCCTGTGGTCAGCCTCACGAGTTACAGCCGTCGAGTGCTCTTCGTGCACCTCGCCATCGAGAGTATCGCTCGGGGCACGATGCGCCCGTCGCGGCTCATCCTCTGGCTCGACGAGGAGGGCCCGCTGACCGATCCACCGCGC
>JAODMX010000018.1 GCA_025464735.1 Frondihabitans sp.
TCGACGATCGTCTTAGCCTCCTCCTGCACTCGCTTGAGGTGGTCGGGGCCGACGAATGATTCGGCGTAGATCTTGTAGACGTCTTCGGTACCTGACGGCCGGGCCGCGAACCAGGAACGGTCGGTGACGACCTTGACGCCGCCGACCGCTGCGTCGTTGCCGGGGGCCTTGCTCAGCTTCGCAGTGATCGGGTCGCCCGCAAGTTCTGTCGCGGTGATGTCGTCGCCGGAGAGCTTGCCGAGACGCGCCTTCTGCTCCTTGGAGGCCGCTGCATCGACGCGCTGGTAGACCGGCGCGCCGAAGGTGGCGGTCAGCTCCGTGTACAACTGCGAGGGCGTCTTGCCCGTGACGGCCAGGATCTCGCTGGCCAGCAAGGCGAGAATGATGCCGTCTTTGTCGGTGGTCCAGACCGACCCGTTGCGGCGAAGGAACGAGGCTCCCGCGCTTTCCTCGCCACCGAATGCCACACTCCCGTCGACCAGACCGGGAACGAACCACTTGAAGCCGACCGGCACCTCCCAGAGCCGACGACCGAGTGACTCGGCCACCTTGTCGATGATCGACGACGACACCAGGGTCTTGCCGATGGCGGCGTCGGGACGCCAGTCGGGCCGGTGGGTATAGAGGTAGTCGATGGCGACGGCGAGGTAGTGGTTCGGGTTCATTAGTCCGCCGTCGGGCGTGACGATGCCGTGCCGGTCGGCGTCGGCGTCGTTGCCCGTGACGATGTCGAACTCGTCTTTGCGGGCGACGACGCTCGCCATGACGGAGGCGCTCGAGGGATCCATCCGAATCTTTTCATCCCAGTCGAGGGTCATGAAGCGCCAGGTCGGGTCGATGCCCGGGTTCATCACGGTGAGGTCGAGCCCGTAAGCGTCGCGGATGGCCGCCCAGTACTCGACGCTGGCACCACCCAGCGGATCGGCACCGATACGAATCCCGGCCGAGCGGATCGCGTCGAAGTCGATGACGTTCGCGAGGTCGGTGACGTAGCCGCGCAGGAAATCGTGCCGGCCTGGGCTCACCATGCTTTTCTTGACCTCGGTGTTGCCGCCGGCGATGATCTCGTTCGCTCGAGCGGCGATCCAGGAGGTGGCATCGCTGTCGGCCGGGCCGCCGTGCGGAGGGTTGTACTTGAAACCGCCGTCGCGCGGCGGGTTGTGGCTGGGAGTGACGACGATGCCGTCGGCCTGGTCGTCGTGTGAGGGGTCGTTGTTGTAGACGAGGATCGCGTGGCTCACGACGGGCGTGGGCACGTAACCACCCTCGGCGTCGGCCAGGACGGTGACCCCGTTGCCCGCAAGAACCTCCAGAGCCGTGCGCTCCGCCGGGCCCGAGAGGATGTGCGTATCGCGCCCGATGAAGAGCGGCCCGGTGATGCCCTGGCCGGTGCGGTATTCAACGATGGCCTGGGTGATCGCGGCGATGTGCGCTTCGTTGAACGCGGCGTCGAGTGATGACCCGCGGTGCCCAGAGGTGCCGAAGACGACCTTCTGAGTTGGGTCGGAAACGTCGGGAATGAGCTCGTAGTAGGCGGCGGAGACGGCTTCGGGGTCGATGAGGTCGGAATCTTCGGCGTAGGTGCCGGCGCGATCGGTCATGACACTTATAGTGGCACTCGGCTCGCAGCGCTGTTGCAGTTATCCACAGGCCGAGCGCACCGCGCCCGCACCCGCCTCGGCCTGCCCTAGGCTCTGATCCATGCCCCAGAACGACGACGACCACCTCGCCACCTACAGCTATCTCGGCCCGGCCGGCACGTTCACCGAGGCAGCGCTCAAGCAGGTTCCTGACGCCCGGGGTCAGGAGTGGCGCAGCGTGAATAACGTCGGTGAGGCTCTGGCCGACGTCGTGGCCGGTCGCAGCGTCGCGGCCATGATTGCGATCGAGAACAGCATCGATGGCGGCGTGAGCGCCACGCAAGACGCGCTGGCCAAGGTGCCGGGGCTCCGGATCCTGGGCGAATACCTCGTTCCCGTCAACTTCGTGCTCGTCGCGCGGCCTGGCACCACTCTGGCCGATGTCCGGGTCGTCAACGCGCACCCCGTGGCTTACGCGCAGACCCGCCTCTGGCTCGAGCGCACCCTGCCCGACCACGGGCATCTGCCGGCCACCTCCAACGTCGCTGCGGCGGCGGCCCTCGTTCCGACGGGCGAGGCGGTCGGCGTCCTGGCCGACGCTGCCATCGCGCCTCCGGGCATCGAAGAGCACTATCCGGTCGAGGTTCTTGCCGAGGGCGTCGGCGACAACCCCAACGCGGTCACCCGCTTCGTTCTGGTGGGGCGAACGGGGGCCGTGCCTCCGGCGACCGGGTCCGACAAGACGAGCATCATCGCTGAGCTCCCCGACGACCGTGCCGGTGGGCTCCTCGACATGCTCGAGCAGTTCGCCACCCGCGGGATCAACATGAGCCTGCTGCAGTCGCGGCCCATCGGCGATGCACTCGGCCGGTATCGATTCGTGATCGACCTCGACGGCCACATCCTCGACGAGCGCGTCGCCGACGCCCTTCTCGGGTTGAAGCGGTTCAGCCCGAACGTGATCTTCCTCGGCTCCTACCCCAGGGCTGATCACGCCGCCGTGACGGTCACGCCCCGCTACGACAACCAGGCGTTCGTCGAGGCACGCGATTGGCTGCGCGGCCTCATCGACGGCGAGCCCGCCCCGCAGTAGCAGCGCGATCCGCGGCAACCGGCAAATCGGCCGACGTCCCACGGCCGCGGCGCTGGTACTCCGGCCGAAATCGCGTGTCCCGCCCGAGCGGCGCAGCGGCCGCTGCCGCCG
>JAODMX010000045.1 GCA_025464735.1 Frondihabitans sp.
TCGATGACCTGCTTGCACTTGCCCTGTTGGCCGGCGAGCTTCTGGCCATCGGGCCCGATGACCGAGTCGATGAAGATCGGCGAGCAGTAGATGCCGTTGTTGGCGATCGCGGCAAAGGCCGAGGCCATCGTCAGCGGCGCAATGGTGTCTGCGGCGCCGATCACCGACGACGGGTAGGCGTGGAGCTCGCCACCCTCGGCCGGATGCACCCCCATCGACTTCGCGACGTCGCGAATATCACAGAGATCGAGTTTCTGTGCCATTGCCACGTACGCCGTGTTGATCGACGCGGCAGTCGCCTGCTTCGCAGTGACCCAACCGGGGTTGCCGCCGGTGTCGTTCTGCGGCGTGAACTTTGTGTACTCCGGCGCACCGCAGATGGTCATGGGCGAGAAGTTTCGCGGGGTTGCGTTGACCCATTCGGTCAGTCGGTGCCCCTTCGAGAGCCAGTCGATGAGCGTGAACGGCTTGTACGTGGATCCTGCTTGAAAGCCGTTTGACTCTCCGAGACTCTTGTCGACGGCGTAGTTGACGGCCGATGTGGTCGGCCCGCCGCCCGCCTCGGTGTTGTCGAAGTCTTTGTTCTGGGTGAGCACGATGACGCGGCCGGTCTTGGCCTCGACCGAGACGACGACCCCGCCGAGGTTGTAGCGCGTCTCGGTAGTTGGTGCGTAGGTCGAGACCTGGTCTTTCGCGGTGGCGTTCAGGTCAAGGTCGAGGGTCGTGTGAACTTCGTAGCCGCCGATTCGCCAATTGCGCTCGCGCTCTTCGGCCGTCTTGCCCAGGGCGGGCAGAGTCGTCACCGAGCGTCGGATCAGGTCGCACCACTGCTGCGCACCGCGTTCGGTGACGGCCATGCACCCTTGCGTCGCCGGCTGGAGGTGGATGTAGGAGCCGACGGAAGTCGCCACCGCGGCGTTGCGGGCTGCCTGGTCGATCTTCTTCTCGCGCAGCATGCTGTCGAGAATGACGTCGCGCCGCGCCTTGTTGGCGGCGTAGTGGGAGCTCGAGCCGAGATTGCGCGAGTCGGGATATTGGACGATCGCGATCAAGCTCGCCGCCTCCACAGGCGAGAGGTCGGAAGCCGGCTTGCCGTAGTAGTGCTGTGACGCGGCCTCGACTCCGTAGGTCTGGTCTCCGAAGTAGGCGATGTTGAGATAGGCGACGAGGATCTCGTCTTTCGAATAGTGCTTCTCGAGGCCGAGAGCGAACTTCATCTCGGCGACCTTGCGCCCGATGCTTTCGTCGGTCGCTTTCTTGTACGCGGCCGTGCGCTCCTTCGCATCGTCGATGGAGAGCGACCGGGCGACGAGGATGTTGCGGACGAGCTGCATCGTCAGCGTCGAGCCGCCGCCCGTCGCGCCGAGGTCGTTGTTGCGCAAGCTGCCGATGCCGGCACGCGCCATCGACTTCGTGTCGACGCCCCCGTGAGTGTAGAAGCGGTGGTCTTCCCCGGACACGACGGCGTTCTTGAGATTCTTCGAGATCTTGTCGCTCGGAAGCGAGACGCGGTTCTGGTCGTACAGAGTCGCGAACGGGACCTGTTGGCCGCCTCGGTTCGCGTAGAGGACGTTGCGCTGCTGAAGCTTGCCCACCTCGATGAGTTCGGGAAGCTGGTCGAAGGCTTGGACGGCGGTCCGCCCCGCCACCCCTGCGACGGCTACCACCGGTGTGACTGCGACAGCGACGAGAAGCCCGGCGACGACGCTGAGCGCGGTGAAGCCCACAACCGCGGCACCCTTGTTTTTCAGACCCATAACCTCATGGTATGTCACGCATGAGATGAAACGCTAAGGATTCACACCCTGTGGATGACCGAAGTCACCCCGCAGGATGATTTCTCGAGCGGCTGCGTTAGAGCCCGTGCGTGGCCAGCCACCCCGTGAGAATTCGAGCGAACTCCTCGGGGCGTTCGACGCTCGGCAGATGAGCCGAGTCGGGGAACGTCGCCCCGGAGGAGTCCGGTACGGTCGACAGAAGATACTCGGTTGCGGCGAGCTCCGCCGAGAGGTCGTGCTCGCCGATCACGAAGAGCGAGGGCACCTCGATGTCCACTGTGCGGTCGTAAGCGGGTGGCTCGATCGGCGTCGGCGTCGGCGCGTCGCTCAGATGTCGCACGTTCTCGGCGTTGAGCGCGTAAGCGGTTTCAAGGAACGCCGGATCCAGCTCCAAGACGTCCCGGGTCGGCCCGGCCGCCCAGAGCTCGGCTTCGAGGCGGTTCAGCTTCGATTGCTCGCCGGCCGCAAGGAGACCGTCGAGCAGGTCGAACAGCTCGTTCTCTCTTTCGGTCATCTCGACGTCTGGGAACCCGCTCGGATTGGATCCGATGGTCACCAGGCCCGTGACCTGCTCGGGATGCTCCACCGCGGTGTCGATGGCGATACGCCCTCCGCGGGAGGCTCCGACCAGCGTCGCCTTCTCGATTCCTGCCGCATCCATGACCGCGAGGAGGTCGTCGACGTCGGAGAATACGACGTCCTCTGTCTCAGTGCGCCCGAACCCGCGGGTGTCGTAGCGGAGCACGCGATGGTCGGGAGTCAGCGAGTCGACAAGGGGATCCCACATACGAGACGTGGCAACGCCGGCGTGGATCAGCACGACCGCGGGATGCTCGCTCGAGCCCTGCGCATCCGAGTAGAACGAGCCGCCGTTGAAGTTCACCTGAGACATGCCCTGAACCTACCCAACGGAGGCCGGGATCAGAAGATCATCGGACGATCGTCGTCGTCGCCACCGTCGACGTCGAGGTCGACGACCACCGGCACGTGGTCGCTCGGCGCATCGCCCTTGCGTTCGTTCCGGTCGATCCGGGCGCTCGTGACGAGATCGGCGAACGACTCGCTGCCCAGGATGAAGTCGATCCTCATCCCCTCATTGCGCGGAAAGCGCAGTTGCTTGTAATCCCAGTAGGTGTAGCCCTCGGGAAGCCGGGGCCGCACGACGTCCTGCAGAAGACCCGGCTCCTGAAACGCGGCGAAGGCCGCTCGCTCAGGCGGGCTGGTGTGCGTGTGACCTTCGAAGACCGCAGGATCCCACACATCGGTATCGAGGGGAGCCACGTTCCAGTCCCCCATCAATGCCAGCGGAAGCTCGGGTGCGTCGGCGAGCCAGCCCCGGGTCTCCTCCTGCAGCTTCGCGAGCCAGTCGAGCTTGTAGGCGTAGTGCGGGTCGTCGAGCTCGCGGCCGTTCGGCACGTAGAGGCTCCAGAGTCGGACGCCGTCCACGGTCACGCCGATCGCTCTCGCCTCTTTCGGGGCATCCTCCGACTCAACACCCTTGGCGAAGCCGGGCTGCGTCGGGAACGTGATCTCCACGTCGTCCATCGGCAGGCGGCTGGCGAACGCGACGCCGTTCCACTGGCTGAGGCCGTGTAGCTCGATGTCGTAGCCGGCGTCGTGGAAGAGGTCGTACGGGAACTGCTCGGGCTTGCACTTGATCTCTTGCATGCCCAGCACATCGACGTCCTCGCGCACGAGCCAGTCGACGACGCGGCCCGCTCGGGCGCGGATGGAGTTGACGTTCCAGGTGGCGACTCGCATGGTTCCACGCTAGCGGGCCAGGGCGGGGTGGGGCCCCTCTGTCGTGCCGCGTGCTCAGGCCTGAGTTGCGCAGATGAGGACGAAGTCCCCCAAAAACGTGCTCACGTCAGGATCCCGCCACCGAATCGAACCCGAAATCAGGACGCCGCCGCCGGCTCTCCTGATTCACGAGCCGATGATGCCGGCGTTGGCGCCTGTGGAGAACCGGTTCACGCCGCGATTCGGGCCGGGTACCATGTGGGCGTGACCGACGCACGCCAGCAGCTCATCGACTACATCAGCGAACTCGCCGTCTTCCATGGCGATTTCACGCTGACCAGCGGCAAAAAAGCGACGTACTACGTCGACCTCCGCAAGGTCAGCCTCGACCACCGGGTTGCGCCGCTGATCGGTCAGGTCATGGTCGACCTGATCAAAGACGTCCCCGACGTCTTCGCTGTCGGAGGCCTGACGATGGGCGCTGACCCGATCGCGGCCGCCGTCCTGCACCAGGGTGTCGCCCTCGGCGCGACGTACGATGCCTTCGTCGTTCGCAAGGAGCCCAAAGACCACGGCCGCGGCCGGCAGGTGGAGGGCCCCGAGCTCGAAGGCAAGCGCGTGATCGTGCTCGAGGACACGTCCACGACGGGTGGCTCGCCGCTTAAGGCGATCGAGGCCCTCAAGAAGGTGGGTGCCGAAGTCGTCGGCGTAGCCGTTGTCGTTGACCGTTCGACCGGTGCCCGGGAGGTCATCGAGAAGGCCGGCTACCCCTACTTCGCTGCGATCAGCTTGGAAGATCTCGGGCTGGAGTCGTGACCGACGAACCCCGCCCCGACGAGCCGACCGACGACCCCACCGGTGGGCCTGTCGTGGAGCCGGGGGAGCCCGAGTCGGATGCGCCCGACGCGCCGGCCGCGCCCAACGAGACCGTTCCGATTGTGCCGAGGCAGCTGCCGAGCGCGGCATCGTTCTTCGGTGAGCCTCGACCGCCGCGGCATTCTGCTCACGCCGAGCCTGTCGCCCCTACCGGGCCCGTGCGCTGGGAAGATCCGCCGGCCCCGACGACAGGGGTGATCGACCTGGGCCAGGACGACCCTCACCTCTCCGTTCCTTCCGAGCCGGTTGACGCGCCTGTTCCGGTCACACCGCCGCCGGCGCTGTCGGCCGACGAACCGGTGTTTCCCGATACTCCGCCCCCGGGCGAAGCGCCGCAGCCACCGGTTTTCCGCCAGACGTTCGTCCCTGTCGACTCGGCTCCGCAGCCGGAGCCGGAGCCGGAGGGTGCGCCTGTCGACTCTGCCCCGCAGCCCGAGCCTGAAGTCGCTTCGGTCGAGTCTGCCCCGCAGCCCGAGCCTGACGGGGCTCCTGCTGACGATGCTGCTGCTGCTGACCAGGCTGTCGCGTCGCCGCCTTCCGCCCCGCATCCGCTCGCGCTCGACCTGGCGGCCCTTCGCGGCAGCACCGTGGATGACGACGAGGAGAAGGCACCGTCCGCCGCCCCTTCGGTTTCGCTGCAGACGATGCCGGTGCCGGTGGTTCCGCTCGATACCGATTCGTTGCCGACTCACGATGAGCCCGGTGAGACTGCGACCGCGGCGTTCGGTGCGGTCTTCGGGGCGACACCGACAGCACCCACCCCGCGCCAGCGATCCGAGACATCCTTCACCGAACTCATCTCGGTGCCGGCGGAAGACGCTTCCGATTCAGGGCACCCCACCAGCTTCGACTGGAGCAGTCTCCCGGCGCCCGTCCCGGAGAACGACGAGCCGAAGAACGACGAGCTGGCGGTCGCCCCGCCGGCCAGCGACGACGAATTCGCTGCGGCTGTGTCTGCCTCTGACATCTCCGCTCCTGCCGCAGTCGTCGAGCCCTCAGAGAACACAGCTCCTGAGGATGGGGCGGGTTCGAATGACCAGACGCCGTCCCCTGAGGCGGTGCCGCCTCTTGACGATAAGCCAGGCACGGCGCCGACGGTGGCCCCGTCGCCCTGGTGGCTCGCCGACCGCGCCGAGTCCACCGACCGTCCCGATCTCGCCGAAGAATCCTTCGACCCAGCCGCCCAGTCAATCGAGTCAACCGATCGGCCGGCCGACCCAGGTTCTGAAGGAGAAGCGACCTTCACAGATCTGCTGGGAATCGTGCCGCCATCGGGTGACGCGCCACGTGCCGAAGACGAGTCCGTTAGCGCCGCACCCGCCGTTGAACTGGCGCCACCGCTCGCGCCGTGGAGCCTCACCGGCGATCTCTCGAGCGATGTTGTGCCGCCCGTCGAGCCTGCTTCCGGCACCTCTGATTTGCCGGCCGCCGACTCGGCCGACACCGGGGCCGAAACGTCTGCCCCGCCGCTTCCCAGTGAGCCCGCTCCGGCAGCGGTGAACGACGAGTCGGAGTTCGCATCGCCGTCGGCTTCAGGCCCAACCGACGCAGTGCCCGCCGAGACAGCACCTCCGGAGACGGTACCCATCGACGTTCCGTTTGCGGCAGCGCCCGCGCTGCCGCCCGCGCCGCACGTCGCGCCGGCCGAGCCGACCCGCGACGCAGACGGCGTCGCCCCGCCTACCGATCCCGTCGTTGCGCTCTTCGGAGCCGATTTGTTCGGAATCCCGCAGACCCCTGACGTTCCGCTCCCGGCGGCGACACCCTCAGACGACGAGGAGTCCGACAGCTCGTGGGCCGAAGAGCCGCGCGCGCCGATTCCGCCGGCCGTTGTCGACTTCGTCGGTCCGCCGACAGAGGCCTACACCTTCGAGCAGAATTCGAGCCCGGCGCCGGAGGTCGAGCAGGAGCCAGAGCCAGGGCCTGAGCCCGAGTCGGACGACGACGAGGTCGAGCCAACGACACGACTTCTGCCCACGCCATCTTCACCGGAGGCCGCCGCAAGCGCCGCTGAAGCGGCGTCCGCGGATCCCTTCGCGGTCGCTCCGGCTGAGCCCACATTCGCCAGTGCTCCGGCCGCCTGGTCATCGCCGCAGCCGCAGTACCCACCTCGTGTTCCTCCGACGGGGGGCTCCGGCACAGGCGGGTTCTCCTCCCTGCCGCGCGAGCGCCGCCGGCTGATTGCGATCCTTGTCGCCGTCGCGTTCGTCGTTGTGCTCGTGTTGCTGTTCATCCTCGGGCGAGCGCTCGTGAGCCACGCCTCCTCCGCAAGCGACACGGCCGCTCAAGTCACCTCGTCGGCCGCGGCGAAGCCCACCCCGACACCGACGCCCACTCGCACAGCAACGCCTTCTCCAGCGGTCGCGGCTGGCCCAGCTGCGCCCGGGAAGCATGCCTGGACCGACTTGCAGGGTGGTGAGTGTCTTTCGAGCTTCGAGAATGCCTGGCAGCAGACCTACGATGTGGTCGCCTGCGCGACCGCGCACCCCGCCCAGATGATTCTCAAAGGCACGCTCCCGGCCGCTGCGGGGGCCGTGTACCCCGGCGATTCGGCGCTCCAGAGCGAGCTGGGGTTGACCTGCTCCTCCTCGACCGCGATCAATATGACTGCCGCGCAGGCCTACACCGGTGTACAGATCTCGGCCAGCTACCCGACGGCCGACCAGTGGTCGGCCGGCAGCCGCACCTACTACTGCTTCGCAAGCCGTTCGGACGGTCAGACCATGACAACGAGCGTCGCCACGGCCAGCTGAAGCATCCTCACGGGTGCAGGGCTCAGACGCAGGACGTCAATGCCGGTGTGCGAAGCGCCCCCACTCACGTGTGCAGCGTTCGTCGGCCCGGTGGGCCAGCTCGAGAACCTCGGCGGTCGCGAGCGACTTAGCCGTCATCAAGGCCGAGACCCATCGGTCGATCTCGTCTGCATCGTCATGCCCGGCTGAAACCAGCAGAGGCGAATTGGACGGGTAGAGATCGACCAGGCTGCTGTTTCGGGATCCGACGACCGGCGTACCAGTCTCGAGGCACCGATAGGCGACTGCGCTCTGGAAGAATCGCTTGTAGGGAATGACTACGACATCGCTCGTCGCGATGAGCCGATCGAGCCGCTCTTCAGGCACGAACGCGTCGGTCACCTGCCAGCCCTCGACGGCTGGCCAGCCGCGGCCGTGTATCTCCAACTGGGATCCGGCAGGAACACGCGTGGCGATTCGCGCAAGAAGCTCGACATCTCGATCCGGTTTGAATTGTCCGAACACGCGCACGGTGAGATGCGCGTTGTGGTCGCGACCGGTGATGGACCCGGGCTTTTTCGGGTTGACGGGAAGGGGGAGGATCTCTGCGTGTCTCTCGGCTCCCTGCTCGCGGAGAGCTTCGTGAGCAGTCACGCTGTGCACGATCAGAGCCGGACGGCGCATCACGCGAAGCGCCGTGCGACGAATGACGCCGGAGTACCCGACGGCCCGAACGAGGGGTTGTGGATCGTGCATGACGAGCCAGGAGTCGCAGCGTCGGCCCAGGGCGAGACGAAGAAGAAACAGGTCGAGATAGCCGAGCACGGGCCAGGTGACGATGACACGAGGCCGATGGGCGTTTTGGGTTGCGCTTGACCGGCAGGTCTTGCGCGCCCGCAGGACGGCCGCCGCGTAGGAGCGCAGCCAGCTCAGCCGCGAGCCGCCCGAGTGGGATGGCTCGGCGACGTGCTCGACGTGCACTTCGTGGCCGGAGGCGCGGAGAGACCGTGCGAGATGGGTGGTGTATTGCGTCAGGGTGCCCGCCAGAGGGTTGACGAGGACAACGCGTCGTCGTCGCCCGGTGCTTTCGCTGACGGATGTCATCTCGGGTTCCTGTTCTCTGAAGGGGCCTGAGCCGGCGAGCTGTTCAGCCAGGCGTCGGACCGTAGTCGCCCGTCGACACGAGGAAGGGACGCTCGAACCGCCGAGCGCGAAAGAGGTCTCTCGAGGGCCGCAATGAGCGCTGTGGCGAGCTCGGCTTCGAACACGGCGGGGCGAGCCAGTGCCACGACGTGATGCCCTGAGGCGGCGAGCCAGGGAGCGAGGCCGGTCTGCTCGGTTGTCACGATCGTGAGGCCGCGCGAAAGACCTTCTTTGATGGGAAGCCCGATCTGCTCTCGCCACCGACCGTCAGGTACGGAGGGGGCAATGAGGACGGCGGTGTGCTCCAGGCGCGCCAGGACCGCGTCGCGAGACTGACGACCCACCAGCAGGCGTGAGCGCGGCGACTCTGCGACCCACGCTCGGATTTCGTCGCCCAGCGGACCGGAGCCGCTGATCGAGAGGATCACATCGGGCAGATGCCGCTCGACGGCCTCCCACGCCCGGAGGAGGTGGCGCAGACCCTTCCGCTCGTCGAGCACCCCGACGAATGCAGCAGAGTGGCGGGCCACGCTGGCATCGTCGCCCGGGAGAGCCTCGGGAAGCTCGTCGACCACTGCCGACTCGACCTTGGAGACAAAGGGGAGGGACAGGTAAAGCCGCTGCGAGCTCTCGCTCGCGAAGGCGATCCGCGTGAAGATCAGGCGTGTGTACGCGCCGATGATCACCCCCGCAAGGGCGATGACCGGCTTCGGCAAATCGTGTCGGCCACCGATGAGGCGACCGAATTCGTTGTTCTCCATCGCGTACGTTCCGATCTGTCGGCCGCGGCGTCGAAGCGGGCGGCCGACCAGTGCTGCTGCCGATAGGAGGGCGTGGCGTGGCAGGAACCGCATCCAGAGCGGCTCGGGAAGTTCGACATGCGATGCCGGTGCGGAAACGATGATGCGGACGGCGCCGACGAGCGACACCTTCTCTACCCCGGCGGGCAGAGCCCTGGTGTCGTCGAAGTCACTGTTCGTCTCCAGGAAGAGGAGCCGCGCCGGTGTGCCCTGCGCGTGCCGCTCGAGGTGACAAGCACGAAGCTCGGGAACAAGGCGGATGAGCGCGGGTGGCGCCGACTGCGTGCGGGTCTGCATGGGCTCCCTCTGCGTGTACGTATTCGAAATACTACATTGATAAGTTGGCATAGACAAGAGTCTTTTCTCTGGTCTTCAGTGACGAAGTCCTGTAAAATGTAAGATGTGAATAACACCTCCAGAACGTCGACTCTGGTGCGACGGGTGAGCACGACCGCGGTCGGCAATCTCTTCGCCCCTCTGGCGTCGTTGGCGTCCGCGCCCCTCCTGGCGCAGGGGCTCGGCGTCGAAGGCCGTGGCGAGACTGCGGCGGTAGTCGCCCCTCTGCTGCTTGTCACGCTCGGCGCCACTTTCGGCATTCCGGCGGCGCTCACGTTCTTCAGCGCTCGCGATCCTCGTCTCGTCGGCGTGCTCCTCCGTCGTGGCACGCGGTTGCTCTTCGCTGCCGGTCTGATGGGAAGCGTCGTCGTGGTCGCCTCAAGCACCGTGCTCGCGGCCGACGATCCACAGCTGTCGACGCTCATCGCCTGGTCGGCTCTTGGAGTGGTTCCCACTCTCATGGCGGGTGGTCTCCAGGCCATCGCGGCCGGGGCGAATCGTTGGCAACTGATCGCCGCCGATCGATTCGTTGCGGCGGCGGTCCGCCTTGGTGCAATCGCTTGCTTGAGTGTCACAGGCCAGCTGACCGTGGTCACGGCTGTTCTCGTTCTCGCCATGAGCCCAGCTGTTGGCGCGACCGTTTACGTGCGACTGATCGTGACGTTCCGCACCGAGGAGGTGCCCGTTGACGGCGGACGTGGCATCTCGGCCCGGATCCTTGGCTATGGGTCCCGGGTGTGGATCGGTTCGGTTTCGGGCGTGATCCTCGCCCGCCTGGATCAGGTGGTCATGGTTCCTCTTGCCGACGCGCGGCAGCTAGGTCTTTACGCCGTGGCTGTCACGGTCGGCGAATTGCCGCTCCTTGTCAACAGCGCGGTGCGAGATGTCATGTTCTCGGCTGACGCGTCAAGCAACCAGTCGGAGGTGCTTGGGAGGTCGGCTCGAATCTCCACCCTGGCCGTCTCGGCGGTCGCGGCGATGATGGCCGTGTCCGCACTGTGGTGGATCCCTCCGGTTTTCGGTGCCGACTTCGCCGGCGCCGTTCCGTTGGCGGCGGTGATCCTTGTGGCCGCCGCGGTGAACAATCCCGGTTCCGTTGCTGGCGCGGGTCTTGCCGCGCGTGGTCGACCGGGTCTTCGCAGTCTTTCGCTGGCGGTGGCGGGGGCCGTGAACCTCGCGCTCGTGTTCGCACTGGTGCCATCCTTCGGCGCGATGGGCGCCGCCGTGGCGACGCTCGCGGGAGGCTTCGTCTCGAGCAACCTCAACATCGTGTTGCTGTGGCGCGCTTGCCATGTCGACCCGCGCGCCTTCTACGGGGTCCGGCGTGACGACATCTCGCTGGTGCGCGGCTTTGTCACACGGGCAGCGAAGGCCTCCCGAGTACTGCCTGCCCGCGTCACTTCGCCGTGAGCTCTGTGCCGACGAGCTCTGTGCCGACGACGCCTCGAAGCTGAAGGCCCATCCGGTTGGTGATGTGAGTCCGGTCGCCCCGAACGAGCTCGTCGCCGACGAAGGCCGGGCAGCTCCGCGAGGTCGAACAGAACCAGTGGGTGGCCTCGATGAAACGTGCCTTCTGCCCGGCCTGTGCGGCGGCGAGCGTCGCGAGACGTTCCGCCTCGTCCTTGGCGGACTGCCGTGGGTCGAGCTCGGTGAGGCACGATGCCGGAGAGAGCGTTCTGGCTGCGCACTCTGCCGGTGGCCGGCCGACGGGTGGGTTGCCGAGGACGACTGTCGTCGCGGCCGATGCCGATACACGCTGAAGCGCCCGCGCCGTTCCGCTCCGCCAGGCGGACTCTGCCGAGCCTCCCGGCGCTTCGTCGAGGGCGTCGAAGAGGTTCATGCCGCTCGCGAGGATTGCGAGGTCGGGGTTCGCCGTACGAACGAGGTCGAACATCCGGTCTCGACTGCGGTGGCACTGCTCGACGAAGTCCGGTCCGGTGTCGCGACCCCGAGCCGCGACGTCGGCGGCGGAGCACCCGCCGTAGGTGAGGGCGACGACCTTCCACCCTCGTGGCACGAGAGCTGCAGCGATGGAGCTGGTCCAGCTCGCGGCCACCGAGTCGCCGATCACGACTGCGACCTGGTCGGCTCCCGCGTCGCCCCAGGTGCACGTTCGAGGCGCCCGATCAGCGAGTGTCACGTCGTGGCGGCACCCTGTCCAGGCGTTCATCGCCGGCG
>JAODMX010000056.1 GCA_025464735.1 Frondihabitans sp.
GGTTACTCACGTGTTACTCACCCGTTCGCCACTAATCCCCCCAGCAAGCTGGAGTTCATCGTTCGACTTGCATGTGTTAAGCACGCCGCCAGCGTTCGTCCTGAGCCAGGATCAAACTCTCCGTAAAAGAAAAACACCACAAACCACCGGAATAGGCGACCTGCAGCAAGTTTGACACTGACCAAAAGAACAAAACAATCTGACGATTGTTGTCCATTTCAATCTCAAAGAAACCCAACACCAACCCACCCAGCCCCACCAAAAGATGAAACCAAACAAATCAGTGCCGAGGTAAAACTTTGGCATTTGACAATGTGCACGCTGTTGAGTTCTCAAGGACCAAACACACCCCAAACCAGACCCCACAAAAGGAGACCAACGCCGGAGGCAACTTCCAAACCACACCCACCCCAACGGGCCCCGTCAAACCAGCCAAGTAGACTGATCAACGCGACTTCGGTGACTCCGAAGAGACAACCGCACCCAGATAAATCTGGAAGGTGAACGACTTACAATCCTACCCACAAATTGGTCACACCTACAAGAGGTGGTCGAGCGGGAAGGATGTCCCCGACTTGAGGCCGGCTAGCTGAGCAGCTTTCCGAACCTTTGGGGTGACAAGAGGAAACATTACGTGGATCCGGCGCTCCTGACAAATCTCGCCCGCATCCCGGGCGTGTCGCCCGCAACGAGGCCTCAAGCAGCGTCGAGTGGACGCTTCTCGACGTTGTGCACGCCCTCGCCGTCGAGAACCGTCCACTCGGCGCTTGGGCCGAGTCAGGTGCGGGAGCGGGCGGGATTGATGAGCGAACCGAGACCCTCGATCGCGATCTCCACGGTCTGGCCCGCCACGAACGGCCCGACGCCAGCGGGCGTGCCCGTCAGGATGACGTCACCGGGCAACAGCGTGAACACCTCGCTCGCGAACGCGACAAGCTCAGGGATCTTGTGGATCATCTGCTGCGTCGACTCGTTCTGCAGGAGCTCACCGTCGACGCGAGACTGGATCTTGAGGTCAGTCCAGTCAAGTTCCGTCTCGATGTACGGACCGAGGGGGCAGAAGGTGTCGTAGCTCTTGGCGCGGGTCCACTGGCCGTCGATCTCCTGGATCCCTCGGGCAGTGACGTCGTTCGCGATCGTGTAGCCGAACACGACGTCGGCGAAGTCTTCCGGCCGGATCCTTTTGGCGATGGAGCCGATGACGATGGCCAGTTCACCTTCGAGGTGGATCTCCCCCTCGACCGGAGGGATCTGAATAGAGTCGCCGAGGCCAATGACCGTTGTGTTCGGCTTCAGGAAGAGGACCGGCTCTTCCGGCGCCTCCTGGCCCATCTCATCGGCGTGGTCGTAGTAGTTCAGACCGATGCCCACCACCTTGGAGCGGGGGATGACCGGCGCGAGCACCTTCGCACTGCGCAGCGAGACCCGCTCGCCCGTCGTCTCATAACCGCTGTACATGGGGTCGCCGGCCAGGACGACGAGGTCCTCACCGTCAACGACTCCGAATCGGGGATCTTCACCGGGGGTTGCGAAACGTGCGATCTTCACGCGCCGAGCCTAGTGGTCGCCCCTGGCCGGGCCGAGCACCGGCCCGCGGATCGGGCCGGGCCGCGCACCGGGCCGAGCCGCTAGAGCACGCCCTCGCTCCACGGATCCGGGTTGCCGAAGCGGTGCGCTGTGACGGCGACGGCCTGCTCGCGCAGGAACGGGAGCAGTTCGAGGCGACCGGCCGGTGTGACCTGCCCGGCGAAGACCGCGACCGCCGGGTCACCGCCGAGGGCCGCTGCGAGCCGCTGGTGGGCGTCGGCGGGGCCGATGAACCGCACGCGAGGTGTCCTGAGCTCGCCGCGGGCGACAGAAGCCTCGAACGAGGCGTCGGAGGCAACCGAAAAGCAACTCGAAAGCAGACCGGCTGCAGCCAGGAAAGCCGTCGGTAGCTCCTCTGAAGAGCTGACCGTGAGGTCGGCACCCGAGCGAATGCCCGCCACGAGCACGCGCACGAGACTCGCCAGCGAGGCACCCGCGGCAAGCCGCACCGTGACCGGCACGGGTCGATAACGGAAGACGTTGCGCTCGAGGCCCACGCCAGAGACGTCGAGCGCTCGCCCGAACGACGATGTCCACGCCACCTCGTCGCTCCGTGCCGCGCGCTCGACCGCGATCGCCTCGTCGGCGGAGACCACCGAGCGCGCGGTTGCCAGCAGAGCGGCGACGGATCGAGTGACGGCGGCCGATGTCCCGGGGTCCAAGGGCGCAGGCTCCCAGGATCCGAGGTGAACGAGATAGTTGGGCCCACCCGCCTTGCCACCGGCGCCGACGGCCGAGCGCTTCCAGCCGCCGAAGGGCTGACGGCGGACGATGGCGCCCGTGATCCCACGATTGACGTACAGGTTGCCGGCTTCGACACGGTCGAGCCAGGTGGCGAGCTCGGCCGGATCGAGCGTATGGAGCCCCGCAGTGAGACCGAAATCGGTCGCGTTCTGCAACTCGATCGCTTCGTCGAGAGTCGCAGCGGTCATGATGCCAAGGACGGGCCCGAAGTACTCGGTCCGGTGGAATTCGCTGCCGGCTGCGACCCCGGCGCGGATTCCCGGAGACCAGAGCCGACCGCTGTCGTCGAGCTGCCGCGGCTGCACAAGCCACGATTCCTCCGGCGCGAGCGTGGTCAGGGCGCGAAGAAGCTTGCCCTGTGCCTTCTCGACCAGCGGGCCCATCTGGGTCGTTGGATCCTGTGGGAGTCCCACCCGCATGGTCGATGCGGCGTCGACGAGCTGCCGACGGAATCGCTCGGACGTGCCCACGGAACCGACCAGGATCACGAGACTCGCCGCCGAACACTTCTGACCCGCGTGGCCGAATGCCGACTTGATCACATCGGCCGCGGCCAGGTCGAGATCTGCGCTGGGCGTCACGACGATGGCGTTCTTGCCACTGGTCTCGGCGAGCAGGGGCAGGTCGGCGCGCCACGATCGGAACAGCGAAGCGGTCTCGAACGCACCGGTGAGGATGACCCGATCAACGGCCGGATGCGAGATGAGCCGCTTACCGAGCTCCCCTTCGTCGACGTCGACGAGTCGAAGAACCTCGCGCGGCACGCCAGCGGCCCACAGCGCCTCGACAAGGACGGCACCGCAGCGCTTGGCCTGACCGGCCGGCTTGATGATGACACTCGACCCTGCGGCGAGCGCCGCCACGGTCGACCCGGTCGGGATCGCTACGGGGAAGTTCCACGGCGGCGTGACGACGATCAGCCGCGAGGGCACGAAGCGGGCGCCGTCGACGGCCTCCAGTTCGAGCGCCAGCGAGGCGTAGTAGTTGGCGAAGTCGATCGCTTCGCTGACCTCGACGTCGCCCTCGGCGATCGTCTTGCCGGTCTCGCTAGCGGCCACCTCGATGAGATCCGCACGGCGGCGGCCCAGCTCGACTGCCGCGCGGCGCAGCACCGCGGCGCGGCCCGCGCCACCTCGTGCGGCCCACGAGTCGGCAGCTTTGAGCGCGCCCTCGACGGCATCGTCGAGAGCCGACGCGTCGTCGATCCGTGCGGCCTCGATCGTCGCTGTGCCAAGGGTCGATGACGGGACGGAGCCAAGGATCCTGCGCCCCCACTCCCGATTCGCCTCGAGAGCCGGGTCGGTGTCCGGAGTGTTTTCGAAGCCCGACGTTCGCGCCTCGAGGGTCTCGATCGGCCTCGACTGCACGCGGTGCGATGCCGGGACCTCGGGTGTCATCGCGGCGACCGACGCCAGGAACCGCGCCTTCTCTCGCTCGAAGAGAGTCTCGTTGGAGGCGAGCTCGAACACGGCCGACATGAAGTTCTCGCTCGACGCGTTCTCTTCGAGCCGACGGATGAGGTAGCTGATCGCGACGTCGAACTCTTTCGGGTGGACGACGGGCGTGTAGAGGAGCAGCCCGCCCACGGCAGCTTTCACCAGGTCGGCCTGCCCCTCGGCCATGCCGAGCAGCATCTCGAACTCGACCCGGTCGGCGACACCGCGCTTTTCGGCGAGGAGGTGTGCGAAGGCGATGTCGAAGAGGTTGTGCCCGGCGACTCCGAGCCTCACGGCACTGGTTCGGGACGGCGTCATCGCCCAGGAGAGGACGCGCTTGTAGTTGGTATCGCTGTCCTGCTTGGTGTCGTAGGTGGCCAGCGGCCACTCGTGTACGGCCGAGTCGACGCGCTCCATAGCGAGGTTGGCGCCCTTGACGATGCGCACCTTGACCGGCGCTCCGCCTCCCTCGACCCGAGAGGTCGCCCAGTCGTTGAGGCGCTGCATCGCCGCCAGGGCGTCGGGCAGGTACGTCTGCAGAACGATCCCGGCTTCGAGGCGCGCGAGCTGCGGCTGATCGAGGATGCTCATGAAGACAGCGAGCGTCAGGTCGAGGTCTCGGTACTCTTCCATGTCGAGATTGATGAACTTCGGCGTCGATGACGTGGCAGCGATCTCGTAGAGCGGCGTCAGCTTCGCGACGACCCGCTCGACGGTCTCGTCGAAGGCCCACATCGAAAGCTGACTGACGATCGAAGAGACCTTGATCGAGACGTAGTCGACATCGTCGCGCGCGAGGAGCGCCTTCGTTCCGGCGAGGCGGTGGTCTGCCTCGCCGTCACCGAGCACTGCTTCGCCGAGCAGGTTGAGGTTGAGACGAGTGCCGTCTTTCTTGAGCGTGCTGATGGCCGCGCCGAGCTTCGCCGGTCGCGAGTCGACGATGAGGTGTCCGACCATGCCGCGCAGCACCCGGCGGGCGATCGGCACGACGATGCGTGGGAACGTAGGGGCCAACGCGCCGCCCACGCGAACGGCCGTCCGCATGTACCAGGGCAGGAACGTCGGCGCCTGCTGCGCCAGCACAGCCAGGTTGCGCGCAGCGACTGAGAGGTCTTCGGGGCGCACGACGCGATCGACGAATCCGATCGTGAAGGCCAGCCCGGACTCGTCCTTGAGCACCTGGGCGAGAAGCTCGGCCGATTTGGTGCTCGGTGCGTGCGTCGCCTCGTGCGCCCACGTTCGCGCGAGCGCGACGGCTTCATCGGCCAGGCCCGCGGGCAGATCGTCGGGACGGGGGCGCTTGGCTTCGGTCGCTACCTCGATGTTTGACACGTGGCAAGATTAGATCCTCTTTTTGCCACTTGGCAAGGTTTGAAATCTGTTGTGTACAGAGCCGATTCGTTCCACCCATCGCGCATCGCGCCGCGGATGGAAACGTGATATTTTATCCGCCAACCACCACCGTGAAAACGAAGAGAGATCACACATGGCGATCATCGAGGCCCACGGCCTTACGAAACGCTACGGATCGCGGGCGGGGCGAATCACAGCGCTCGACGGCCTCGATCTGAGCGTCCCGCAGGGCACGGTCAAGGCGCTGCTCGGGCCGAACGGCGCAGGCAAGACCACGACCGTCAAGGTGCTCACAACGCTGACACGGCCCGACACTGGCACCGCGACAATCGCCGGCATCGACGTCGTCGCCGACCCCCGCGCAACGCGCCGGATCATCGGGGTTTCCGGGCAGTATGCCGCAGTCGACGAGAACCTCACCGGCTTCGAGAATCTCGACATGATCGGCCGGCTCTACCACCTCGGTCGCCAGGAGTCGCGCCGCCGAGCGCGCGAACTCGTCGATCTGTTCGACCTCACTGCGGCGGGCGACCGGCCCGTGAAGGGATTCTCGGGCGGCATGCGTCGCCGGATCGACCTCGCGGGCGCACTGGTGACTGATCCCGAGGTCCTGTTCCTCGACGAACCGACAACGGGGCTCGACCCGCGATCGCGGCTCGCGCTCTGGGATGTCATCACCGACCTGGTGAAGGGCGGCACAACCGTGCTCCTCACCACCCAATACCTCGAAGAAGCGGACCAACTCGCCGACGACATCTCCGTGATCGACGAGGGCCGCGTGATCGCCGAAGGAACGTCAGACGAGCTGAAGGCGCAGGTCGGTGGCCACCGCGTGGTGGTGACACTGATCGACGCCGATTCCCGCGACGAGGCCACCCGGATCCTGAACCGTCATGGCGACTCGGAAGCTCAGGTGTCAGACGACGGCCGCACCGTCGACGTGGGCGTGACCAACGGGCCTGGAGCCCTCCAGCGCGTGCTGGGCGACCTCGGTGAAGCCGGCATCGAATTGCACGACGCGGGCATGAGGCGTCCGACGCTCGACGATGTCTTCCTCAAACTCACCGGCCGCAGCACCGAGGCGGACGAGCCCGACGATGAACCTGGAACGACGAAGCGGAAGAAGACGGCAGCATGACCACACTGACGGCACGCACGAGACCACGATCGGTCCGGGCCTCGTCGGCGGCGACGTGGTTCTCCGACGGCTGGGCCGTGACGAAGCGCAACCTGATCAAGATCAAGCGCTCTCCCGACATGTTGGTCTTCGCTGTCCTGCAGCCCATCATGTTCGTCTTGCTCTTCAGCCAGGTCTACGGCGGCGCGATCTCCGTCAAGGGGACCAACTACACGCAATTTCTGATGGCCGGCATCTTCGCGCAGACGGTCGTGTTCGGAGCCACTTTCTCAGGATCCGCGATGGCCCAGGATCTCAAGAGCGGCATCATCGATCGCTTCCGCACCCTGCCGATGTCACCGTCGGCGGTCCTGATCGGTCGCACGAACTCCGACCTCGTGCTCAACGCCATCTCGATGACCATCATGATGGCGACGGGCGTCGCCGTCGGCTGGCGCGTGAACTCGTCACCGATCGAATTCGCCGGCGGGGTCGGGCTCCTGCTGCTCTTCAGCTACTCGTTCAGCTGGGTCATGGCCCTGATCGGCATGAGCGTGAAGTCACCCGAGTCGATCAACAACGCGTCGTTCATGATCCTGTTTCCGCTGACCTTCGTCTCCAACGCCTTCGTGCCGAGCGACACGCTTCCCACGCCGCTTCGCATCTTCGCCGAATGGAACCCGGTGTCGTCACTCGTCCAGTCGGCCCGGAATCTCTTCGGGAACGAAGGGACAGCGCCGACTCCCGACGTCTGGACTCAGCAGCACGCCCTGGCGACCGTCTTCATCGGAATAGCCGTCATGCTCGTGGTCTTCGTGCCCTGGTGCGTGCGGAAGTTCTCGTCGATCAGCTCGCGCTGAGCGATTCGCCGCGACATCAGGCGGAGGTCGCCGAGGCGTCCCGGAGGGCATCGAGCTCGGCCAGCGGCACAGTGACGATCGACGCGATGACGAGGCGCATCAGGTCGGCGACGTGCACCGCATCTCGGTCGTAGAGCCACTGCAATTGGAGCCCGTCCTGGACGGCCAGCACCACCCGCGCAGCCGATTCGGCCGTGAACCCAGGCCTCAGCAGGCCGTGGCGTTCCGCGGTCGACAGAGAGAGGGCGGTCGACGCGACGATGCGCTCATAGAAGTCGGCGTAGTACTCATGCGCGGGATGCTCGGGCGACGTCGACTCCGCCGAGGCCGTATTGAAGAGCTGGATCACTCCGGGCACATCGACGTTGTCCTCGGCGAGGGCAACCAGCTCACCCACACCCATGCCGCCCTCGTCGTCGAAGTGGCTGCGAAGCCGCTCGTCGCGACGCCGAAGGACGGCCAGGAGCAACTCGTCCTTCGTGGGGAAGTAGTGCATCAGCGACTGGTGCGAGACACCGCACTGGCGCGCGATCTCCCGAAGCGAGGCCCCGTGAAATCCCACCTGGCCGAAGACCGTCACGGCCGCATCGAGGATCGACTCTCGTTTCGCGAGCCCCTTGGCGTAGTGACCCGACGCAGCGCCGTTGCGGCGACCGTCGGTCGGCCGGGCTTCGCTTGTGGAGTCCGTCGTCATCCCCCCGACGATACGGGACCGTCGCGTGAGTAGGCTCTGGCTCGATGAACTGGTCGCTTCTGCGCCTGCCGCCGTTCCGCTCCCTCTGGACCGGACGCCTGCTGTCGTGGATCGGCAGCGGAATGGGTCCCATCGCCTTCGCATTCGCCGCTCTCGACCTGGGTGCGACTCCCACCGAGCTCGGTCTGGTCGTGGCCAGCCGATCGATTCCGAACGTGGTCCTCATCCTCTTCGGTCCCGCGCTCGCCAACAGGGCACCGAAATGGATCGTGGCCGTTGGTGCTTCCGCATTCTCCGCGCTGTCGCTGGCCGCGGCCGCCCTCCTCCTCGCCACAAACCTGGCGACTCTGCCCCTGCTCGGGGTCGTCGGCGCCTTCTCCGGAGCGAGCGCCGCCCTCTTCTCCCCGGCGACGAGCGCCCTGCTGACCGAAGTACTGGACGACGGTTCGAGAAGCGACGGCGCCCGGCTGAACCAGGTCGGCATGAGCATCGGGCTGATCCTCGGTGCGGCCATCGGGGGCGGAATAATCGCCGCGTTCTCGCCGGAGATCGCTCTCGCCATCGCGTCGCTCCTCTTCACGGGCGCGATCGCCGCCTTCGCCGGCCTCCCCCGCCGGGTCACCGGCTCCGTGCAGGGGACACGGTTCGACGCCGATCTGAGACGCGGCCTCGGATTCGTCGCGCGAACTCCCTGGTTACTGGCCACCGTGATCCTCGTGTTCCTGGTGCAGGTCGTGTTCGCCGCCGGCGTGCAGGTTCTCGGGCCGATCGCGGCCGACCACTCGTTCGGCCGTGCCCTGTGGGGGTTCGCCGGCTCCGTCCACACACTCGGACTCGTCGCCGGATCCGTGTTCGCCGGGGGTCTGCGGAACCGTCTGCGTCTCGCGACCTCAACCGTCGGGATCCTCGCCGTCACCCTGCCGCTTCTCGTACTGGCGCTGATCTTCGCCGTCGCACCCGGTGAGGTCGACCCGCTGCACTGGTTCTTCTGGCTGGCCGTCGCCCTGTTCGCAGCGAGCGTGGGACTCCAGGCCTTCATAGCGCCGCTCGACACCACCATCAGGCGGCAGGTTCCGACGAGCTACCTCGCCCGGGTCTACGCCTGCGTCACGCTGGCCACTCTCGCCGGGATGCCGGTGGGTGAGATCGCGGTGGGTCCGCTCGTGCAACTGTGGGGGATGCCGATCACGCTGTTCGCCCTGATCGCTCTCCTGGGCGTCACGGTGGCAGCGGTCGCGGTCACGCCCCGGGTGCGCCGGGTCGACCCACGAAAACCGAGGCCACCCCGAGACGCCTGAGTCAGCCGCGCCGGCGAGGGCCACCCCGACCGCGGCCCCGCTGAGGACCTCGACCACGGGAGCGCGAGGACGCCGAGGCCGACTTCTTGGTGTCGGGCTTCGACGCGGGTGCAGGCGCGGGGGAATCGGTGCGGCGATCACGCGAGCTGTTGGCCGTGCGACCACGAACGACCCCGATGAAGTCCGAGACGTCATCGGTCGTGGCGTCGTCGGGCCAGACCAGAGCGACGACGGTCGGCGGCAGATCGGTGACCGGGCGGGCCGTCACCCCCTTACGACCGTAGAGGCGAGCGAGCGACTGCGGCATCACCGCGACACCGGCGCCCGTCTCGATCACCTCGACCGCGGTCGGCAGATCAAGCGCGGAATCGAGGTCGAGGCGTGCCTCCCCGTCGAGATCCGCGAGCACGCACGAGTCGAGTCGCGCGAGCGCATGCTCCTTCGCGACGACGACGACCGGTTGCTCGTCATAGAGCGGGATGACACTCAACCCTGTGCGGTCGATCGGCAGACGGGCGAAGACGACGTCAGCGCGGCGGTCGTGGAGCGCTAGCAACGGCTCCGCGGGATCGATGTGGAAGATTTCGAGAGGAGCCTGGGGGTGACGTTCGTCCCACACCCGAGACCACTTGGTCAGGGTGACGCCCGGTACGAAACCGACGCGGAAGCTGCGATCGTCGCCCATCTCAGAAGGCTACCGGAACGCGACCGGTAGCCTTGCGCCCATGAGTACCGAGAACAGCGATCAGCCGGAAGCGCCCCGCGCGCAGCCGACCAAGAAGTCGCAGACCATGAAGCCGTTCACCGCGGCCAAGAAGCTCGGCATCCACCTGCCGGCCGCTCCGACAGAATTCCAGGAGACACCCCTGACCCGCGAGCAGTTCGACGAGCTGTCGGCGAACCCGCCCGAGTGGCTCCAAGATCTCCGCCGAACGGGCCCGCACCCGCGGCCCGAGGTCGCGCGAAAGCTCGGCGTGACGATCTCGGGGCTGGCCCGCGGCGGTGTCGAGGAAGCCCTCACGACAGACCAGATCACAGCACTCCTCGAAGAGATGCCGTGGTGGCTGTCGCAGGAGCGGTACAACCTCGCCCAGGTTCGCGACGAGGAGATCCGGGTCAAGCAGCGGAACGCCGAACGCGCGGCGAAGCGCGCTGCTGCAGAAGAGTAGGAAATAGCAGGGCCTTTTGGCCCCGTGAGGCGCAGAATTCCCTCAAGTGACGCGTTGAAGGGTCACGGGGAGGTCTGCTCATGAAAAGCACCTACACCGCCGTCGAATACGACGCCTATGGCGACGTCGACGTCCTGCACTTCGTCGAGCACCCGATACCGACGCCGGGCGACGACGAAATCGTCGTCGAGGTCGTCGCTGCGGGTCTCAACCACATCGAGAACTTCATTCGACTGGGCGACTTCCGCGACCGCCTGCCGCAGGATTTCCCCGCCCACCAGGGATCCTGCTTCGCCGGGATCGTCGTGAAGCGCGGCCACGACGTGACCGACCTCCACACGGGCCAGGCCGTTCTGGGCCACGCCGTGGGCGGGGGTTCGCACGCGACGTACCTCCTCGTGCCGCGCAGCCAGGTCGTGAAGAAGCCCGACAACATCCCGTGGGAGGTCGCGGGTGGCCTCTACCTCGCCGGCTGCACGGCGTACGCGACGGTCGAGAGCCTTTCGCTCGATCGATCCGACGTCGTGGTGATCTCGGCCGCCGCAGGAGGAGTCGGCAGCATCGAGTGCCAGCTCGCACTGAACGCCGGAGCGAAGGTCATCGGCACCTGCAGCCCGCACAATCACGACTATCTCCGATCAATCAACGTCGTGCCGGTGACCTACGGCGACGGCATCGAGGAGAGGATTCGCTCGGCAGCTGGTCGCCCCGTCACCGCCTTTATCGACAATTTCGGCGGCGACAACCCGGCCCTGGCCAAGGCGCTGGGAGTCGAGGAGGAGCGGTTCCGGTCGAGCGAGGAGCGCCTCGACATCGAAGTACGTTTCCTCACCGCCGACCGCGACGACCCCGAACCGGCGCGAGTGCTCTCGATCCTGGCGACGATGCTGACGGAGAAGAAACTCAGGATCCTGATTTCCGGCTTCTACCCGTTCGACTACATCGTGCAGGCTTTCGCCGACATGGCCGAGATGCACTCGCGGGGCAAGGTCGTCGTGGGCATGAAGCCCGTCGAGACCGGTGCTCGCTCAGGGTGGTACCTCTCCGGCAAAGCCCGCATTCTGCATGAGACGCCACGGCCCGTTTAACGCTGCATGGCAGCGCTGTCAGGCACCGTGCGTCGAGGCCGGTACTGTAACGCCGTGAGTGATTTCGCGCTGGCCGTCGACCTCGGCGGCACCAAGGTAGAGGCGGCGCTCGTCGACGCAAACGGGGCTCTGCTCGAGGGAAGCCGCGACCGGCGCCCCACGGGCAACCATGCCACGTCTGATCAACTCGCTGACGCGGTCCGCGCGGTGACACGACATGCCCTCGCGGCACTGCCGAAAGGGTCGAGCATTTCGGGTGCCGGCATCGGGAGCGCCGGCCCGGTCGACCTGCATCAGGGAGCCGTCTCACCGATCAACCTTCCGGCCTGGCGAGGCTTTCCGCTTCGCGGACTCGTCGAACGGCTCGTTGCTGACGCGCTGCCCGAGATCGTTCCGGTCACGCTCCGCCTCGACGGGGTCAGCCTCGCTCTCGCCGAGCACTGGGTGGGAGCGACGCAGGGGTGCGACAACGCGCTGGCCATCACCGTGTCGACCGGAGTCGGCGGCGGACTCATCGTCAACGGCCGACTCCTCGCAGGAGGAACCGGAAACGCCGGGCACATCGGTCAGATCCAGATCGCGACCCGCGCCCCCGGCGCAACGTCGGAATCCGTGACGCTCGAGGTCCTCGCATCCGGCCCGCACACGGTCGCCTGGGCGCAGAGCCAAGGGTGGAAAGGGTCTCGCGGCGAAGACCTTGCGGTGGGCTACGCCGAGGGCGACGAGCTGGCAGTGCGAGCGGTCCGACGCTCGGCCACGGCGTTGGGCGAAGCGATCACGTCCGTCACGACCCTGCTCGACCTCGACATCGTCGCTGTGGGCGGCGGCTTCTCCCGGGTCAGCCCGGACTACCTCG
>JAODMX010000062.1 GCA_025464735.1 Frondihabitans sp.
GTTTATATTTCCGTCGTAATCATTGTTCGTCATGACGAACTGGTTGTTACAGCCGGTCTCGTTTAGCACCGCGATGATCGTGGCGTTACTTATGTCGCAGCTGGAGCCGAATTTCCATTTGTTGTTCTTGACGACGATCCTGCCAACCCGGCCCTGAATGTTCAGGCGCGTGCAGTTGTTGGCGCTGAAGTCAAGGTTCTGTACCGTGGTGTCGAGCGCGCCTGCATAGGACATCGTGCAGGTGACGATCGGACTGGCGAAGGTGCAGCCGGCGGGGAGCCAACTGGAGACCATGGAGGTCGAGGCGAGGTTCTGGGTGAGCGAGGTCTGATAGGTTCCCGCCCCGCCCGCTGTTCCGGTGAGCTGGCTGGTGATCACGGTGTTGCCTGTGACGCCGCCAGTGTTATTGGCCGACTCGACGAACTCGCCAGGTACGATTGTCCCGGTGACCGCCGAAGCTGTCAGAACGCCCGCCGCGAGAACGCCTGTGAACGTCGCCTTCACGGTCGGATCGTGGAGAGTGACCGTTGTGTCGTAGCCTACCGGATAGTCGATCCCAGGCAGGTTCCAGCCGATATTGAGCGGTGTCGAGGATCCGGAAACGTGGGTGGTCACATAGGACTGCCCCGACTGTGCGGCGCTCGCAAGGAACGCACTCCACGTGGTCTTGAAATTGGCGTTCTGATTGGCCGCCGGGCATCCGTCGCCCAAGCTAGACCCAAAGGCGCAGCCCGGAGTTGTGGCCACGCCACGGGGGAAGAAGGCTTGAGCGGGAGGCGCGTGAGCGGACGCGGCGAGCGCCAGCGCGAGGAATAGCAGAAGATTTCTCAGCACGCGCTCACCCCCAGCAGGGCCAGGGTGGGGACGCAGGCGGCACCGCCACCCGATCCCTTGAAGTCCGGGCCTTGCGCAGCCCATGTTGCCGATGCGGTGAATGCAGCCGAGTAGGAGATGCCGGTCGTGGCGTTGACGATCTGGAAACCGAGGTGGGTGAAAAAAGAGTTGGAAAGCGTCGCCATCGAGGTGAAGCTCGCGGACTCGGTATAGGAGGTCGTCGCGGACGCCGCGTCCGCCGCGATGACCAGGGCCTGTGTACCGCCGCTAGCGAAGTTGAGCGTCCCGGTGGTGAAGGTCACGGGGCTCACTGTGCCGATGTTGGTCACTGTGGCGTCGAAGACGCCCGAACTGGCGAGCCCCGAGAAGGCGCCGACCACGACAGATTTCTGGATATTACCGCTCCCTACGGTGCACGAAAACGTCGCGCCGATCGGCAGATCGATCGTGGTGAGGGAGTAGAAGGATCGGACCTCGACGAGGCCCGATGAGACCGTGGTCGCCGCCGACGCGCTGTAGGCATTGCCCGCGCTGTCTGTGCAGGAGGTGATTGCGTTCGTGGTCGAGCGATTGCCAACCACGATCACGATCAGAGTCCCGACCGGCGCGTCAACCGTCGTCGCCCCGGTAGTCAGGGTCGTCGCGACCGTCGCGCCGCTGGAGTTGTAGGTTGCGATTGCCAGATTGCTGTTGAGTGCGGCGATAGCCGCCTCGGCGCTGGGCGCATTGAGGCAGGCGATCAGGCCAAGTGCGAGAGCCCTCCGCACTTAGGAGCCCTTATAGCCTGAAATGTTGCACATCAGCGCCGCGCCCGTCCCGGCGTAGACGAAGACGGCGGTGTTGGCCGTGAGGCTTTTGCCGCCGATCGGAGCCGGAAAGTCCTTGGCGAAGCCGGCGCCCACGGTCGCGGCGACTTCCCCCTGCCAGATGACCGAGCCACCGGAGCCATTCGTGATCTGCACGGTGGTCGCCGTCGACGTCGTGTTGAAGCAAGAGAACGAGGTGATGTAGTGGAAAAGACCCGCCCCGGCGGCGGCCAGCATCGACGTCCCGGGCGTCGCGGCGATGGACGATGAGGTGCCGGACTCGATATTCTCCGGGTTGGCGTAGGGCAGCGTGATCAGTTTGTGCGCGAGATCGAGGACGGGCACGGCGTTCTGACCGTTGGTGGCCGGGGGGGGCTCGGTGCTTACCGCAATACCCGACCCCTGGACCGGATTGCCGGAGGGAGAGGCATTGTTGGCCGCGCCACCGACGACGGTCGCCGTACCGCCGAGCAGGAAGACGTCGAGGCCGCCGGTACCGTGGTCAACCAGGAACTTGGTCAGGAATCCGGTCGAGCTGTCAGCCCCGCCGACAGCGATGCCGCTGGAGGGCATCGCGCCGCCGTATGCAGCCGTTCCCGCCTGAGCCGCAGCGAGCATGGCGGCCGAATTGGCCTCCTGGGTGTGGAGGTTGTGACTGGAGTCGATCAGGGCGGCGACCATGGCGCCGGTGGCCGTGCCGTCGATCGTGCCGCCGATCAGGACCGGCGGGTTCGCCGCTGCCGTCCCTACAGCCGTGGGGCCGAACACCGCGCCACCTCCTCCGGTGGTCGATCCGCTGGTCGGAATCTGACAGGTGAGCGTCAGGCCGACGACGCATAGGGTGTGCGAGACGCTGTCCAGTCCCCAAAGGCTGACGCTATTGGCGATGGACGCCTGGCTGTAGGCGGGGCCGGCGAGCGCCAGGACGGACGCCGAGATCAGGAAGAGGCGCTTCTTCAACATCGCTTGGCTCCGAACTATGGAAGCCCCGCGATGCGCCCGCGCGGTTAGGGGACAGCTATGCGGAAGTCGGTCATGTGCCCGCGCGCTTCTGCGCCTTCAGATCAGGCTCTCTTGGCCAGGTTGACGTCCCTGAGCCCCTTGGGCAGCCGTTCGGCGGCGTCTTTGGCCGCGGGCATCTTCGCTTTGCCGCGATCATGGCCTCCAACTCGTCGAGGATGAAGGCGTTGGCGTCGACGTTCTCCAGGATCTGATGTTCCCGCGGGCTTAGGATCAGTTCCTCGCGGTCATCACGGTCTATGCGGCGACCGATGTTCCGCGTATCCATGACCGACGTCGACCCGGTTCTGGGATGTGTGAATGCGCGCTCCGCACCACTTTGCGATCTTGTGATCTGACCAAGGCTTCCCACTAGTACGGTCGATTGAAGTCAGGGGGTCGGTAAGCATCGACTGGACGACGCGGTTCTTATCGGCTCTTGTCCTCGGGAGACCGTGATTGGCATTGGCTCCGTAGGAGTACAGGCGAGCGTCGTATAGGTCTCCCTGCCGGACCTCGCAAAGCACAAAGGGGCGCGTTAACAACGAGATGGGCCGCGATGGGCTGGCTGGATTGGATCATGAGTCGCAAGCCCGCGGCGGCCCGGACGCCGGACCACCGCATCCCTACGGTGACGGGCGAGCCGGAAGATCCTCGTCTCGATCCGCCTCCCGCCAGGCCGAGGAAGCGCGGTGTCGCGACTGACCAGTACGAGGCGGACCATGCCGCCTGGCGTCGCGCGGTGCGAGTTTGACGGCGCGGATGGCCGCCTACCAGCGGGAGCGCCTGATCGCCCTCGGCATCCGCGAGTATGTCTGGCTGGCCGGTGATCCTGCCCGATGCGAGATCGCCACCCGGAACGACGGCAAGGTGTTCTCGTTCGAACGGCCGCCGCCCGAGGGCCACCCCGGCGAGGGCGAGTGTCGAGCGCCTGACGGTTGTGTGTGCGTCGTCAAGCCGATCATCCCAGGGCTCTAGCGGGCCTCCGAGCGCCCCGTCAGGGTGGGTTAGTCAGGCTGCGTCGCCGGCGTCGAGCCGTCCGCCGGATCGGCTTGCGCGGGTGGCGCTGACAGTGATGGCGCGGTGGAAACCTGCGAAGCGTCGGGCGGCGAGGGCGGGGTTGCGGCGGGGGCGGTCTCCGCCTGGGGCGCCCCGGTCCCATAGACCTCGAGCTGTCCGTTGAAGGCGTCGGTGAAGGCCTGGCCGATGATCGTCGCGGGGTTGAAGGTCATGTGGTCGATTTCGAAGCCGAGGGCCGAAGCGGCCTCCTGTCTGATGACCTTGCAAGGGTTGGCGCAAGACATCACTACGTAGAAGTTCGGTTCTGCCCTTGCAATTTTGTAAACTCCTCCAAAGTTCCCGAGATATCTGAACATGACCACATCGGATGAGCCTTGACCGGCCCTGATTTGATCTTCGGTCAAAGCAACCGGGTACCCATATTCTCGCCCCTCGTTGATCTGCCAGATGTGCGCTGGCGCCGAAGGCGCCACGGTCGACGCTGGCGAGCTGCCAGCGGTCGACGGCGGATCATCACCACACCCTCCCAGGCCACCCAGGGCGATGACGAGCGCCACGGCCGAAACAGCGATCTTCATCCCCTCGCCCCCGCGTTGATGCGGGACCTTACCACGACGGAGGCCGGGACTTAAGCGCGGCTGTAACGGCCCCCCTTTCGTCGCCTGACACCGGGTCCGCCCGGCTCATCGTCAGGCAGAAAGGTCACTCCGTCCGCCTCCAGGGCTGCAATCAGCTTTCGCGCCGTGCTCTCGCGGCAGTCGATCGGGCTCGATCCGGGGCCGGCTTCAATTCGCTTGATCGTGATCTCCGAAACTCCAGAGGTCTTGGCCAAGTCATCGCGGCTCCAACCGCAGAGGGCTCGCGCCGCCTTCAACTGACGAGCGCTAATTGATACAGGTTGTATCTTTTCCATCGGCCAGCGCTCCCCCTATGATACGTTTCGTATCAGATCAACGAAGCCGCCGTGATGACCCCCGCCCCATCGCGGCTGGCCATCGGTTCGGTCCCCGGTCGATGTGCGGGCCGTCGCGCAAGTGTGCCTTTCTTGGGCCCTCATGGACTTCCCGTCGCGTCCGTCACGATGATGGAATGTTCGGCCGTCTCGCCGTCCCCGCGGCTCTCGCTCCCGCCGGCCGGCCAAAAACCATCTTTTGCTAACCTCTCATGAGGTTCCCGCCTCATCCGACCGAGTTTCAGGTTCTCCCGGGCCCTGGCGATACCCTGCGGTGTCGTCGGCCCTGTGCTCAACCCCCCGTGCAATTTGCACC
>JAODMX010000166.1 GCA_025464735.1 Frondihabitans sp.
ACGATCTGTGGACAGAGGCGAGTTGTCCACAGGCCCGCCGGCAAGGACGTTTCGTCAGCGCTGCGTTGCCAGGAGGTCAGCCGAGACCCCGGTGTCCTCCCAGCCGTTGCCGCGAGGTTCGAGGAGGTCGCCGGTGGCCGTCAGAACACGCACCCGGTCGACGCCGTTGCCGCCGACAATCGCGACCGCGGAGCCCGTTGGCCGGCCGAGGTCGGTCGTTTCTCCTCCGACGTCATGCTCCGAGACGAGGGCGTCGCCGGCGTTGTTCGTCGAGAGAGTGGCGACGGTGAGCTCGTCGACCCAGGTGATCCCCACGGGGTCGCCGGATGACGGCGCCAGCTCGAGAGGGTCTCCGAGCCCGATCGGAACGCGTTTGGCGTCGCGCAGGATCGCGGCGACCATGAGCCTCGTCGTCCCGTCGGCGTTGAGCAGAAGCGCGATGCGCGTGCCGTCCCGCGAGACTTTGAACGCCACGAGCTGTTCGTCGGCCGGCAAGGACGTCTGCAGCGTGTGGGGCGTTCCGTCGAGTGAGTAGGCGGTCAGTGACCGCGGTTCGTTGGCCTCGGCGGACCAGACGTAGCCGAGGTCGTCAAGCGACGGGTCGACGAGCCCCGGGCGGCTATCGACCTTCTTCACGGTTCCGTCGTTCTTGACCGCGTAGACGCCGGAAGTCGCCCCGACCGCGGCGTAGTTCTGCCTGCTGGAGAGTTCGACAGAGGTGGGTTTCAGCCCGACGACAGCCTTCGACAGGCCTGCGATCGGTACCACAGAGGACGACGTCGCGAAGCCGAACTGGTTCTTCGAGACGACCAGGGGCCTGGCGTCGACCGTCGGATTGCTCGTCGCGGCCGTTCCGGTGTCGTTCGGGATGGAAAGCGATGTCCCGTTGACACTGAGATCGACGGCGCTGACGGTCGCGATGGTGGAGAAGCTGGCGACGAGCTGCGCTCGCATTCGTGATCGTGCGACGCCGTCAGCCGTCAGCGCGTCTCCGGTGAGATCGACGTGAGCCGTTCCGGAGGACACGGTGACCGAATCGAGCGCGAGATTGGTGCCATCGGGGAAGGCCGAGACGACGGCGCCGCGGAGCCATGGCGACGGCCCGGCAAGGAGCGCTGAGGCAATCCGCGTGCTGGTCGACGACCGGGCCAGGAACCACCGTTCGTCCGGCACGAGGTAGGTGTAGGTCGGGTCGAAGAAGTACACCGCGTGCGGGCTGAAGACGAGGTCGAAGTTGATCGTCGACAGAACGATGCCGGCCGGGGCATAACTGAGCCGCCACTCCTTGTCGACCTTCGTGAATTTGAAGGTGAGGGTCGTCGTCGAGGCCGGCTGCGCCTCCGAGTAGTGGCCCGTGGAGTCGACGGTCGCGGCGCTCTGCACCGTGTAGGTGGCTTCGGACGGTGCGATGCTCGAGACGGACCCCGACCCTTGCCGCACGATGACACCGGCACGAGGATCCCACTTCTTCGCGAATGATTTCGTGAGATATTCGCGGGCGACCGCGTAATTGTTCTGCGATCCGGTGCCGGCGTCGACGAAGTCACGCAGGATCCGTTCCTGGTTGCTTCCCGCCACGGGCCCGGACGGCAGGAACTCGATGTCGTTCGGCACGTTGTTGGTGATGGTGCCCCCGGTCTGGACGGAGCCGGACGACGGGATACTGGCGCAGCCCGCGAGCGCGAAAACGAGAGCGGCGGCGAGCGCGACAAGGATCCGGGGGCGACGTGTCGTCATCGACTCTCCCCCTTCGACGTGACGGGCTTCTGATCGTGCGGTTCCCGATCCGGCTCCGGCTCCAGCTCCGGTTCGACCGCAATCGGCACCGTGGTGAGCTCGCCTCCGGCCGTCCGTGGCAACGTCACGACGAACTGCGTTCCTTGCCCCGCCTCGGACCACACCTCGAGTCGACCGCCGTGCAGAAGGGCGTCCTCTCGGCTGATCGAGAGGCCGAGGCCTGTGCCTCCGATGGTGCGCTTGCGCGAGGGGTCGGCTCGCCAGAACCGGTCGAACACCCGGTCGACGTACTCCGGGCGCATTCCCGCCCCGTGGTCGTGGACGGCGATCGCGACGGCCGCCGCATCGCTGTCGACGATCACGTCGATCCGTTTGCCCTCACCGTGCTCGATCGCGTTGCCGAGCAGGTTGCGCAGGATCCGGCGGAGACGCCTCGGATCGATCTCCGCTTCGAAATACCCCCCGCGGGCATCCACCACGACTTCGCTGCCCGCCGAGACTGCGAGCGGCTCGAACTCGTCGACGCTCTCCTCGACGAGGCGCACGACGTTGGTCGGCTCTGTCTCGAGTTCGACCGCACCCGCGTCGAATCGCGAGATCTCGAGCAGATCGCCCAGGAGGAGCTCGAATCGGTCGACCTGGGTGTGCAGGAGCTCGGCGGTACGGGCCGAAGCCGGGTCGAAGCTTTCCCGGCCGTGGTAGAGCATGTCACCCGCGAGACGGATGGTCGTCAGCGGGGTGCGAAGCTCGTGCGAGACGTCGGAGACGAACCGCTGCTGCATGCGCGAGAGATCAGCGAGCTGCTCGATCTGACGCTGCATCGCGTCCGCCATGCCGTTGAACGAGCGACCGAGCGTCGCGATCACGTCCTGGCCGGCCTCAGGGATCCGCTCCTCCAGGTGACCGGCCGCAATTTTCTGACTCGTCTCTGCGGCCAGCCGGATCGGGCCGACGACGAGGCGCACGACGACATAGGTGATGACGGCGATCAGGAGCACGAGGGCGATGGATCCGATTGCGAGAGTCTGCTGCATAAAATCAAGGGTCTTCTGGGCGTCGCTGAGGTCGTAGACGAGGTAGAGCTCGTACTGGCCCGCGGTCGGCACCTGGAGCGTCGACCCCACCGCGATCCCCGGGCTCGTGCCCGAACCGGTGGCCAGCGAGACGGCCTGGTAGTGGAGCTTGTCAGTGGCGGACGCGACCGCCTTGCGCATCTCGGGGCTGATCGCCTGGTTCGGGAAGTCGGGGCTCGCGATGTTTTGGATGGTCTGCGAGGTGTTCTGCCCCGGCGTCCTCAGAATGGCGAGGCTGGTGCCTCCCGGGCTCGACGTCGACGAGAGGATCGCGCTCTGCGCCTGGTTCTGGAGCGAGTCGAGCTCGACCTGGTTGTTGTCCTCCGTGGCCGTTGCCGAGTCGAAGATGTTCTGAGCGAGGACCGTCGCACGCTCCGACTCGGATTCGATCTGCGTGCGGCGCTGCTCGTAGACGTTGGTGCCGATGCTGATCGAGATGGAGGCACCGATCACCGTGACCGCGATGCCGGAGAGGATCACTGTGATCGCGATGGTCCGGAACTCCAGCGATGTCCGCCAGAGTCCGAGTACCCGCCTCGGCCAGGTGCGCCAGCGAAGCCTTCTCATGGGCTACGTCTCGTCACGGTGTCGTCAGACAGGTGCGCCGGCACGGTACCCGACGCCGCGCACCGTCGACACGATGCGAGGGTTGTCGGGATCGTGCTCGACCTTGGCGCGGAGCCGCTGCACGTGTACGTTGACGAGGCGGGTGTCGGCCTTGTAGTGATAGCCCCAGACCTGCTCGAGCAGCATCTCGCGCGTGAAGACCTGCTGCGGCTTGAGTGCCAGCGCGAGCAGCAGCTCGAACTCGAGCGGCGTGAGGTTGATGACCTGGGTGCCGCGGCGCACCTCGTGGGCGGCCACGTCGAGGGTGAGGTCGCCCACCGCGAGCGTGTCGACCGACGAGTCGGGGGCGGGACGCAGACGAGTGC
>JAODMX010000168.1 GCA_025464735.1 Frondihabitans sp.
TCGGCCCGAACGGCGCGGGCAAGACGACGATGCTGACGATGTGCGGTGCGCTCGGCCATCCGACGAGCGGGACCGTGACCGTACTCGGTAAGCGTCTCGGGCGGGTCGAGCTCCGGGAGCTCCGAACCCACATCGGTCACGTCGACCCGCGCCACCGCATGCTGGGCGACAACACCGTTCTCGAGGTCGTGCTGACGGGAGTCACCGGCACGAGCGACCCCGTCATGCGCTGGGAGGCGACACCCGCCGAGATCACGAGGGCCGAGGATCTTGCGGCGTCAGTGGGCCTCTCGGCCCGCCTCGCGAATCGGTGGAGCACCCTGTCGCAGGGGGAGCGGGGTCGCGCGCTGATTGCACGGGCTCTCATATCGGATCCGGCGCTCCTACTCCTCGACGAACCGGCCACCGGACTCGATGTTGCCGCCCGCGAGAACCTGCTCGAGACCGTCGACGCGCTGAGGGTCGCGCACCCGCAGGTCGCCTCCGTGACCGTCACCCATCACCTCGAGGACCTGCCGTCGTCGACGACGCACGCGATGCTCCTTCGCGAGGGCAGGATCCACGCGACCGGGCACGCCGACGACGTCCTGACGAGCGAGCTCGTGTCGAGCGCGTTCGACTTTCCCCTCGCGATCGCGCGCGCGGACGGGCGCTGGCTGGCGCGGCGAGCGGCGTAGGGGCCGGGTCTCGCTCTCGAACTCAGGTGTTCGGGTGACACGCTCCTGAGTAGCAGGGGTTTTGGAGGGCGGACTCCTGAGTTGCGGCGGCCTCCGAGGCCGTTGTCCTGAGCTACCTCACTCAGGCCTGAATACGAGTCGGGCGTGAATACGAGTCGGGCTTGAATACTGTGCGGGGCGAGAGCGCCCGGCGAGAGCGCAGCGCCTGTCGCACGACGTCCGCGGCTCCTCCCGGGAGGAGTTCTCGGCAGGGGTTCCTCCGCGGGGTGCATCGGGCGGGCTCACATCCTCCCACGCGGGCGCCCTTTCGCTGCGACTCCTCCCGAAGCGCGCGCGGCTCCTTCCGAACAAGCACGTCGGGCGGCGCGCGCCGCCCGCGATTAGTGCGGCGCGACAGCCGCCGCAGCGGCGCGCGCCGCGCCGGGCAGGGCGTCGAGGATCCGTGACACCGCCCGATCGTCGTGGGCCGAGGTCAGGAACCACGCCTCGAATACCGACGGCGGCAGGTTGACTCCGGCGTCGAGCATCGCGTGGAAGAAGGCGGGGTAGCGCCAGGCCTCCTGCGCACGGACGTCGTCGTAGTTGCGAGGCGGGTCGGTCAGGAACGCGAACGAGAAGAGCGACCCTGCCCGCTGCACCGTGTGGGCGACACCCTCGTGGGAGAGCGCCGCGCTGGTCTCACGAGCGATGACGTCGGCGACCGCATCGATGCGCGCATACACGGCGGAGTCGGCGAGCCGCAGGGTCGTGATGCCGGCGGCGAGCGCAACCGGGTTGCCGCTGAGGGTGCCGGCCTGGTAGACGGGGCCGAGGGGAGCCAGGTAATCCATGATCTCGGGTCGACCGCCCAGCGCCGCGAGGGGCATGCCGCCACCGATGACCTTGCCGAAGGTCATGAGGTCGGGCTGCCAGCCGGCACCGTCGGGCACGACCTGCGAGGCCTCGAGGCCCCACCAGCCGGCACGGCCGACGCGGAAGCCCGTGAGCACCTCGTCGAGGATCAGCAGCGCGCCGTGGCGGCGGGTGATCTCCGAAAGCGAACGGTTGAAACCGCGGTCGGGTGCGACCACCCCCATGTTCGCCGCGGCGGCCTCGACGATCACGGCCGCGATGCGCTCGGAGTGCTCGTCGAACGCACGGCGCACGGCGTCGAGGTCGTTGTAGGGCAGCACGAGGGTCTGGGCTGCGGTCTCTTCGGTGATGCCGGCCGAGCCGGGCAGGGCCAGGGTGGCGACCCCGGATCCTGCTTCCGCCAGAAGCGAGTCGGAGTGGCCGTGGTAGTGCCCGGCGAACTTCACGAGCAGGTCTCGGCCGGTGTAGCCGCGGGCGAGGCGGATCGCGGTCATGGTCGCTTCGGTGCCGGTCGACACGAGACGGATCTTGCCGATCGGGCGCTGGTCGCCCTGGCTGACGCGTTCGCGCACGATCTCGGCCAGCTCGGTCTCGCCGGGGGTCGAGGCTCCGAACGACAGGCCACGGGCTGCGGCCTCCTGAACCGCAGCGACGACAGCAGGATGCGCGTGGCCGAGGATCGCCGGCCCCCACGAGGCCACAAGGTCGACGTACTCTCGTCCCTCGGCGTCGGTGACGTACGGACCCTTGGCCGCGACGAGGAAGCGCGGGGTGCCGCCCACCGAGCCGAAGGCGCGAACGGGCGAGTTGACGCCGCCGGGGATGGAGGCCTTGGCTCGCGCGAAGGCCTGGTCGTTGATGCTCTGCGGTGCACTCATCGGTGGCCTATCTGATTGACCGGGTCGGGTCGCCGAGACCGCGCAGGCGTTGGGCGAGGTCGACGGCCCAGTAGGTGAGGATGGCGTCGGCTCCGGCGCGCTTGATGCTGAGGACGCTCTCGTAGCTGGCCGCGTCGAGGTCGATCCAGCCGTTGGCTGCGGCCGCCTGCATCATCGAGTACTCGCCCGAGATCTGGTACGCCCAGACCGGGACGTCGCTCGTCGCGGCGATGTCGGCGAGCACGTCGAGGTAGCTCATCGCCGGCTTCACCATGACGATGTCCGCTCCCTCGTCGAGGTCGAGCGCGACCTCGCGCCCTCCTTCGCGTCGGTTGCCGTTGTCCATCTGATACGTGCGGCGGTCGCCGGTCAGCGAGGACTGCACGGCCTCACGGAACGGCCCGTAGAAAGCGCTGGCGTACTTCGCCGCGTAGGCGAGGATCGGAGTTCCGGCGAAACCGGCCCCGTCGAGGGCGTCGCGGATCGCTGCGACCTGGCCGTCCATCATGCCGCTGGGGGCTATGAGCTGCGATCCGGCCGCCGCCTGCTGCACGGCCATGTCGCGATAGCGCTCCAGCGTCGCGTCGTTGTCGACGGTTCCGTCGTCGGCGAGGACGCCGCAGTGCCCGTGGTCGGTGAACTCGTCGAGGCAGAGGTCGGTCTGGATGACGAGCGCGTCGCCGGCCTCCTGCGCGGCGACGCGGGTCGCCACATTGAGGATGCCCTCCGGGTCGGTGGCGCCCGTTCCGAAGGCGTCCTTCTTCTCGTCCAGCGGCACACCGAAGAGCATGACGCCGCCGATTCCGGCCTCGGCGGCCTCGGCCAGGGCGGGTTTGAGGCTTTCGAGCGAGTGGTGGACGACCCCCGGCATGGAGGCGATCGGCGCCGGTTCGCTGATGCCCTCGCGGACGAACATCGGGAGGATGAGGTCGGCAGGGTGCAGCCGGGTCTCGGCGACGAGGCGTCGGAGCGCGGGCGTCGCGCGCAGGCGGCGCCCACGAATCTGGGGGAACTGGGACATCAGTGACTTTCGGAGGACGTCGCCCCGGAAGCGGGCGGCTGGTCGGTGGGAAGCGAGGATCCGGTGAGCGCGTGCTCGACCACAGCCTCGACGAGGGCGGCAGCGGAGCGCGTCTCAGCGATCAGGTGCACCGGGAGCCCGGCCGCGCGCGCATCGAAGGCGGTGCGAGGGCCGATGCAGGCGACGATGGTGCCCCTGGGCAGGGGCGCCAGCTGGGTTGCGATCTGACGCGCAACGCTGCCGGAGGTGATGAGGACCACCGAGATCGAGCCGTCGGCAACGGCGTCGCGAACCTGAGAATCGACGGGAACCCCGACGGTGCGGTAGGCCGCAACGAATTCGACGTCGAGGCCGCGCTCGGCCAGACCCGCGACGAGTGTCGGCTCGGCGATCTCGGACTGAGGCACGAGGACGCGACCGGTGATCTGCCCGGTCGGCCACTCTTTCACGAGGCCGCGCGCCGAATTGTCGTTCTCGGGCACGAAGTCGACGCGGATTCCTGCGAGGGTCAGTGCCGCCGCCGTGGTCTCGCCAACTGCAGCGACCTTGGTGGTCGGCGCCGGTCGGATGCTGTTGCCCATCAGTACGTCAACGGTGGTGGCGCTGGTGACGACGAGCCAGTCGTAGTCGCCCGCCTCCAGTCGCAGCAGGGCGACCATGAGGTCGTGCGCGTTCTCGGAGGGAGCGAAGTTGATCAGCGGTGCGATCACAGGATGCGCGCCGTACGAGCGCAGACTCGCTGCGACGCTGTCGCCCCACTTGCCGCCGCGGGGCACGAGTACGCGCAGGCCGCGGAGAGGCTTGCCGGCCTCCGTCACGACGTACCCCCGACGGGTGCCAGCTCGGCGGCCCCGTTGGCGAGGAGCTCGTCGACGACGCGCCTGGCGACGTCGTGGACGTCAGCGAGTTGGGCAGCAAGCGAGCCGGGCTCGAGGGTGACCCCGTGCGAGGCCGTCAGCCGCTCGCTGCCGTCGGGCCGGTAGACAGTGGCGCTGAGCAGCAGGAGGCCCGCGTCGACGACCGCGGTGGCTCCGATCGGGGCGGCGCAGCCCGCCTCGAGGCCGGCGAGCACCTCACGCTCAGCGGTGACGATCAGCCGGGTCTCCCGGTGGTCGAGAGCCCGCAGCCCCTTGCCCAGGTCGGGCCCGGCGTCGCCCTCCCTGACTTCGAGAGCGAGCGCGCCCTGCCCGGGAGCACTGGGCCAGAAGCCCAGGCCGAGAAGTTCGGTGACCTCGTCGAGGCGACCGAGGCGAGTGAGGCCGGCCGCCGAGAGCAGGACGGCGTCGAGGTCGTCCGAGACCCGGGCTAGTCGAGTGTCGACGTTGCCACGGATGTCGACGACCTCGAGGTCGTCACGTCGAGCACGGAGCTGTGCCACCCGCCGGGGGGAGCCCGTCCCGATCCGCGAGCCCGGGGGCAGCTGGTCGAGCGTGAGGCCGTCGCGCGCGCAGAGGGCGTCGCGCGCGTCGGCCCGAACCGGGATCGCTCCGATCGTGAGGCCGGGGTGCGTGGCCGTCGGCAGGTCTTTGAGCGAGTGGACCAGAAGATCGCACTCGTCGGCGAGCAGGGCCTCGCGGAGGGCGGTGGCGAAGACACCTGTGCCGCCGAGTGACGCCAGCGACTCCGTCGAGCGATCACCCTCGCTGGAGATGGTGACCAGTTCGACATCCTTGCCGGTCGCCGCGGCGAGCCGGTCGCGGACGAGGGTCGACTGGGCGACCGCGAGGGCGGAGGCTCGGGTTCCGATTCGGAGAGCGGTCACGTCAGCCTCAGGGGGTCAGGCCAGAAACGGCGGGTTTGAAGCCAAGACGGACATTCTCGCAACAACCGGGGCGGCACACGTCGTACCAGGGGCCCAGGTCGGTGAGATGCGGGCGATCCGTCGCGGGGACGCCGTCGCGTCGCTCGAGCACGAGATCGACGAGACCGGTCACGTAGGTGGGGTCGATACCCGGCGTCGGCGTACGAACGGCCCAGAAGCCTTCTTCTTCGCAGGATTCGAGAGCTTCGTTGTCGAGATCCCACATGACCTCCATGTTGTCGCTCACGAAACCCAGCGGCACGATCACAACTGCCTTGGTCGGTCCGCCCTTGAGGGCGTGGATCGCATCGTTGATGTCAGGCTCGAGCCACGGCATCGATGGCGGACCGGACCGGGACTGGAAGACGAGCTGCCACGGCACGCTCGTCGCGGAGTCGAGCTCGAGGGCTGCCGACGCCGCGGCCATGACGACCTCGGCCACGGCACGATGCTGGGCTGCATAGGCGCCGTCGTCGTCGAAGCCGCGGGTCGCGGGGCCGCTTCGGGCGGCGTCCGACGACGGGATCGAATGGGTTGAGAACAGCACCTGCACGTCGGTCGCGAGGTCGAGCCCGTCGATCTCGGCGCGTGCCTTCACGAGCGCGTCGCGGACCCCGTCGATGAACGGCTGAACGAACCCGGGGTGGTCGAAGAACTGTCTGACCTTGTCGATCTGAACGCGGCCCTCAAGCCCGGTGGTGTCGAGCGCCATGGCGAAGTCTTCCCGATACTGGCGGCACGACGAGTACGAACTGTAGGCGCTGGTCGCGATCGCGATCAGCTTCGTGTAACCCTGATCGGCGGCCTCGCGAACGGCATCCGACAAATAAGGATCCCAATTCCGATTTCCCCAGAGAACGGGCAGGTCGATCTCGCGCCGGGCCAGTTCGGTCTCGAGCGCAGCCTTCAGCTCGCGGTTGTGCTGGTTGATCGGGCTGACGCCGCCGAAGTGGCGATAGTGGTGCGCGACCTCTTCGAGGCGCTCCTCCGGGATCCCTCGCCCTCGTGTGACATTGCGGAGGAAGGGAATGACGTCATCTTGACCCTCGGGGCCGCCGAATCCGGCGAGCAGAATGGCGTCGTAGTCCGTCGGCGTGTCGACCCACTCCGGCCCGTCGGCCGCAGCACGGGTTGCGGCCGGCACCAACTGGCCGTTCGTGATGTTGCTCATGAAATGACCTCGCCGATCTCGGTGGTCGGGATTCTGCGTCCGGTGTAGAAGGGAACCTCTTCGCGAACGTGGCGGCGCGCCTCGGTGTAGCGGAGGTCGCGCATGAGGTCGACGAGCTGAACGAGTTCGGGGGCCTCGAGCGCCAGAATCCATTCGTAGTCCCCCAGGCTGAAACTTGCCACGGTGTTCGTCAGCACCTGGCGGTGGGCGGCACCCTTCATGCCGTGGTCGCGCAGCATGCCCCGGCGCTCCTCGTCGGGCAGGAGGTACCACTCGTAGCTGCGCACGAAGGGGTACACCGTGAGCCAGGTCTGGGGCTCCTTGCCGCGCATGAACGCCGGGCTGTGGTCTTTCGAGAACTCGGCCTCGCGATGCATACCCATGGCGTTCCAGGTGGGCAGGAGCGAACGCAGGAGATTCGTCCGCAGCAGCTTGCGGTAACCCGACTGCAGATCTTCAGGCACGGATCCGTGAACCCAGATCATGACGTCGCTGTCAGCCTTGAGGGCACTGACGTCGTAGAAGCCGCGGACGGTGACGCCCGTCGCAGCAAGTTCGGAGACGACGGCGTCGAGAGCTGCGGCGTCGTCAGCGGACGCCTCGTACGGCCTCAGGGGATCGCGGCGGAGGATGGCCCACAGCGTGTAGCCGAGGACCTCACCTTCGGGCGTGTCAGCCGTCGTGCCGGCGTCGGGTGAAGTGCTGTGTGCGTGCGCGTCGGCGCTGGAATTCATGACCACTATCTTCCCCCGTCCGGCTGGATGCGAAAAACCGGCGCATTCAGCTTCGTTCGAGGTCGAGCAACCCGGTGGCGCCGGATCGGGACAGCGGCCAAGAGCATCGGCGTCACCGCTGCTGCGTGCCGACCAGTGTTCCGTGCGCCAGCACTTGACCGTCGACCCACGGGAGGAGCTCGGCGAAGTCGGCAAGTGCCGCATCCTTCGGAATGGCTCGGTCGAGAGCGAACACGTGGAAGCCGTAGCGGTGGGGGCCATGCCCGGGGAGCGCTCGGGGCCCCTGGTAACCGCTGCGCCCGAAGGCGGCCGGAACGAACCGGATGGCCGTGGTGCTGTGGTCGAGCGCCCCCTCCGCCAGGTCGGTGAGACCGGCGTCGATGAGGGCGATGGTGTGGAGGAGCGGCCGCGCCATCGGAACGTCGATGTCTTCGATCACGAGGAGGAGTTGCGCCGTGGCATCGGGCAGGTTCGAAAAGGCCAGGGCGGGTGACGAGTTGGCGCCGACACCTGCACCGGCGTGCGAGAACGGAATTGCTCCGCCCGGGCCGAACGAGCTGCTCTCGACCAGGACGGTCTCGGGCGCCTGCAACTGCCGGGCATTCGCCACGCTCCAGCGCTGGCCGGCTCGGCGCCAGCGAAGGGCGGTACCGAGGAGAGTCAGCGGGAGTGTCGTGGCCATGGCCTCAGGCTACGCTTCCGACAGTTGATCTTGCCAGTTTTCCTGTCGAATTATCTCGGACAACAGATTTATCGGCGGGGAGGGAGGCCCACGCGGAAGTCCGGCTCAGCGGCGGCGCAACCCGAGGAGGGCGATGCCACCGATGACGAGGGCAACGGAGCCGACACCGGCCAGCCAGGGTGTCGGGTTGCGAGCGAACGACGCCTTGGCCTGACTGGCCTTGATGCCGAGCTGCTTCGGGATATTGAGCTTGTCTTCGAGCTCGTTGAGCGTGGCGGCGAGGTCGGCCCGCGTACGGTCGACCCCCGCGCGGATGTCATCGATACTGCTCATCAGAAGCGCCCTCCGGTAGTGGTGCGGCTTGACGGGATGTCGGAGCGCGGGATCCGGCCCACGCCCCTGACCGCCTTGATATCGGCCTTGACGCTGTCGATGGTGTTCTTCGGCAGCGGCGGCAGACCCTTCTTGATCTGCTTGTAACCGAGATACCCCAGGGCCGCAGCGATCAGGAGGAAGAGCACCGCGACAAGTAGCGCTGCCAGCCACAGGGGCATGACGAGCGAAAGAGCCGCGATGCCGGCGCCGATGAGACAGAGCAGCATCAGGAAGAGGAACAGGAGCGCGCCCACAATCAGCCCGGCGCCGATCCCGAAAACCTTGGCCTTGTCGAGGAGCTCTTTCTTGAGCAGGGCGATCTCACCCTTGACGAGGTCGGTGACCAGCGTGGGGATATCGCTGAGCAGCCCCAGAAGAGAACGTGACTTCTTCGCGTGGTGGATGCTGTCGGCTCGAGTCGACTCGGTCATGGGCTCCCTCTCAGGGCGGACGTGGTGGCGGGCGGGAACAATGGGAGAACGGGTCAGAACCCGTCGGTGACCTGGCGCCGCGGACTGGTCTGGATGCCGAGAAGCTTCTTCACTGCCCAGACGACCGCGTGGAAGAGCCCGGTCACGATGCCGGGCAAAGCCGCAGCGGCTGCCTCTTCGGCTTTCACAACCTGCTTCTGGACCGGCCGGCTGTTCCAGACCTTCGAGGCCCCCGAAGCGATCTGCTCGTAGCGGTGGTGGCCGGCACGAGAGCCGAGAACATACCCGATGGCCGCTCCCGCGGCGAAGATCAGCTTGCCTCGCATGAAGCCTCCACAGTCGGTGAAAGTCGGCCGAACTCGGGCGCGACTCTCCTAGGTTAGACCGCCAGCCTCCGCCTGTTCCGCACAGCTTTTGTCGCCGTTACGCCCCGGGGGCCGCGAGGAGCTCCGCAGCCTTCGCCCTTGCATCCTTGATCACGCCCGCGAGACCGCGGCCCGCGACGGCGCCACCGACGCGGACAACCCCGGCGAGCGCAGGATCCGACGCGGGCACGAACCCGGTGAGCGGCGCGTTCCATTCCACGCGGGCGAAGCCGTCCAGGGTCCCTGCCGACAGCGGGACGCCGAGAATCCGTGAAGCATCGACGACGGCCGCGGCCTGGAGCTCCGCGTCGGGTGTCGATGCATCGACACCGGGAGAGTCGTAGCTGAGGCGCAGCACGTGGCGACCCTCGGCACGCTCGGCGATCCACTGCCATTTGATGCTCGCGTGCGTGAGGGCCTTGGCGCGCAGGCCCTCGGCGCCCGGGGCGACGAGCACCCCCGTGCCGCGGGGGGCCGCGTCGAGGGCGGGCTCGCGGACGACGAGCGTGACCAGCGTGATCAGGCCTGTTGCCGGATCCTGACCCTCCAGTCGCGCGGTATCGCGGGCTCCCAGGGCGGCGACGACGTGACCGGCGGTCAGACGCTCGCCGCCGTCGAAGGTCACCGAGTAGTCGTCGTAGCCGCGGATGCGCGTGGCGAGGCGGACGTCGACCCGGTAGGTCTCGAGGTCGGCGACGAGTTCGTCGACGAGGCGCACGATGCCGCCGCGGATCCCGCCGACGGCGGCTCCCGCCGGGGCGAGCGACCGGAGTTCACGGACCGCGCGCGCGAGCGAGTTCTGACTCAGCAGCTGCGACCGGAGCCCCGGGGCGACGCGGTCGATGTCGAGGTCGTCCGGATGCGCGGAGTGGACCCCCATCACAACCGGCGTCACGAGGCGGTCGAGAACGGCCTGCCCCATCCGGCGGCGCACCAGGGGGCCGAGCTTCTTCTCCTTCGCCCCGACGGGGCCGGGAAGGAGGCTGTCCATCTCGGCGCGGAGGGCCGCCCTCTGGCCGATGACGGCGATCACGTCCGCAGCCATCGGTGTGCCGGGGATGCCGAGCAGGCCCGTGGCAGGCAGCGGGAAGGCCTGCCCGTCGGCCTCGACGACCCAGGCGCCGCGCGGATCGGGAGCGACGATCTCGTTGCCGAGGCCGAGCTGGGTGGCGAGCTGCGCGACGGTGTCGCCGCGCGTGGCGAAGCTCTCGGCTCCGGCGTCGAGGTCGATGCCCGCGACGGTGTGCCGCTTCACCTCGCCGCCGAGTCGGTCACTCTCCTCGACGAGGACGACGCGGCGGCCGGCTTTGGCGAGATCGCGGGCGACGACGAGCCCGGCGACACCACCCCCGATGACGATCGCGTCGACGTCGCGCTGCTCGCCGACGTTCACAGGGAGTGAGCCAGCTCGACGATGCGGGTCAGCACCGTCGGGTCGGTGTCCGGGTTCACGCCGTGCCCGAGGTTCAACACGTGAGCCGGAGCCGCTTTGCCCCGCTCGACGACGTCGCGGACGTGCGCTTCCAGCACGGGCCACGGCGCCTGGAGCAGGGCCGGGTCGATGTTGCCCTGGACCGGAGTCGCCCCGCCGAGGCGCCTCGAGGCCTCATCGAGCGGGATCCGCCAGTCGACGCCCACGGCATCGGTGCCGACGTCGCGCATCGCGGCGAGCACTTCGCCCGAGCCGACGCCGAAGTGGATCCGGGGCACCCCGAGGTCCTCGATATGAGCGAGCGCCCTCGCCGAGTACGGTGCGACGCGCTCCGTGTAGTCGCGGAGCGAGAGCGCGCCGACCCACGAGTCGAACAGCTGGCCGGCGCTGGCTCCCGCCAGGATCTGCGCCCGCAGGAACGCCCCGGTGACCTCGGCCGCCCAGGACAGCAGCGCATCCCAGGTCTCAGGGTCTGCGTGCATCAGCGTGCGCGCGCGGATCTGGTCTTTCGACGGACCGCCCTCGACGAGATAGGCCGCCAGCGTGAACGGGGCACCGGCGAAACCGATCAAGGGGGTTTCACCGAGCTCCGCCACCGTGCGGGCGACGCCTTCGGCGATCGGAGCGAGAGCCGCAGGATCCAGCGGCTCCAGTCGCTTCACATCATCGGCCGTGCGAATGGGCGAGTCGAGCACCGGACCACGGCCCGGGACGATGTCGACCTTGACGCCCGCCAGCTTGAGGGGCACGACGATGTCGCTGAAGAAGATGCCGGC
>JAODMX010000171.1 GCA_025464735.1 Frondihabitans sp.
CGCGACGAAACTACCATCCTCGGTCGGAACCCAGAGGACGATGTCGGCGAAGGCGAGATCGGCGAGCAATTGCCAATCGCCGACGCAGATCATCGCGAAGAGATCGTTCGCGCACTCGTTGAAGGTCAGTTCCTGGCGGCTCGGCCTTCGCGCTTCGCTGAGGTTGGTGTGGCGACTGATAACGGCGATCGGATGCTCCGTGGTCTCCGATCCACTCGCCGAAAGTCTGCGCAGCACCGGTACGGCCCGCACCCTCGTTGGCGTTTCTTCGTACCAGTCTGGAGCGGCGGAGTCCACGATCTGCGCGGATTCGAATGCGTCGGTGACCTGGCTCTTCCATTCCGGCTTTATCGCCTGTCCGACGAAGTCCCGATAGAAGAGGGTTGCGGAACTCGACGGACGCGCGTGGGCAACCGCGACGAAACTACCATCCTCGGTCGGAACCCAGAGGACGATGTCGGCGAAGGCGAGGTCCGCCAGCAGCTGCCAGTCGCCGACGAGGAGGTGCAACCACTCGATGTCCGCCTCGTCCGAACGGCCCTGCGCAAGCACGAGATCAGAGAGAGTCGACACCCTCCCAGCTTAGGTGCAGGGCCCGAAGCGGCCCGTCGTGGTCGAGCACCGTCCGCGCATCACCGATTTGCCATGGCCCGTAAGGGTCTGTCGGAGGAGAATGGCACGGAAGCGCGAGAAGCACTCGCATCACAGACAGAGGGGACCACCGTGGCATCGAAGTCCGACAAGAAGCCGGCCAAGAAATCCACCAAGAAGGCGGATCGCAAGGCCGTCGAAGCCAAGCTCAAGAAACAGGTCCAGCAGGCGAAGGATGCGCTGGCGAAAGAGAAGGCTCGAGCGAAGAAGCTCGCCGACAAGGCCAGGGACGCTCTCAAGAAGGAGACCGCGAAGTCGAAGAAGAACGCGGCAAAGGCCCTGGACGCCGTAAAGAAGTCCAGCGGCGATACGAGCAAGAAGGCGAAGGATGCGACGGGTCCGGCCGCAACCGTCGCGGCACCGACGAAGGCACCGGCAAAGACGAGGGCGCCCATCGGCCCGCGAACCACAACTCGCACCGGCACCGCCGCCCCGCGAACGGTCCGGTCCCGCGCCCGGGCGACAACGGCGGCCCCGGCGGCCCCGGCACCATCCGAATCCTGGACGCTGCCACGACTGCGTGAGAAAGCCCGCGAACTGGGCCTCGTCGGGTATTCGAGGCTTGGCAAGTCGGCGCTGCTGGAGAGGCTCCGCGGTCGCTGATCACCCGGTGGCCGGCTCGAACCGGCGTCGTCGTGCCCTTCTCGCCGTCGGCGCCGGTCGAGGCAGGACGCATTCCTCGACGAACCGACCGATCGCGACGCGCACAGGAGACTTGGCGGCGACATCGAAGAGAGTCTTGCCACTCAGAATCGCGGCGTCGAGGGCGACCTGGTCATACGGCACGAGCACGGGCGAAGCGATCCCGCCAAAGCGTTGCAGTGTTTGTTTCACCTGCCCGGCGGCACCGAGACCGAGGGCGCTCGACCGGATCTTGTTCATCACGACCGTCACTCTGCCGGTGACGATCGTATCGATGAGGTCGACGTGCGCGCGAAGGAACCGAGACAGCCCGACCGGATCGGCCGAGCCGACCGCGACAACGTGGTCCGCCTCGCGGAGGGCCGCGATCGTGGCGGCGTTGCGCCGCGGTGCGAACAGGTCGCTGCTGATCTCCTCGTCGTTCTCGAGGCTGAACCCGGTGTCGAGGACAACGTAATCCACCCATTCGCGACAGGCCCTGATCGCGGTTTCGACGCGTTCGGCTGAGAGCTCCGGCCATCGGCTCGGACGACCGATGCCCGTGAGCACCCAGAAACTGCCGCGCGACGAGAGGTAGCGCTGCCCGATGCGTTCCAGTTCGAGGCGGTCCAGACTGTTCGCGCCGGCGAGGCGGCAGGCTGCGGCGAACCCTGGGGCCTCATCCAGCAGTCCGAGCGCGGGTGCGATTGAACCACTGTGCGTGTCGACATCGGCGAGCGCCACGGCGTGACCTGCCGCGGCGAGTTCCGCGGCGAGATTGATCGCGACAGTCGTGCGGCCGGGGGAACCGGCCGGACCCCACACCGCGAGCACCATCCCTCGAGACGTCACCCTCGACGAGGGCGCAGGAACAGCATCGCCGAGAATGACGGCCTCGACCTCCGTCCAGGCGGCGCCGAGGGCGACCACCTCGTGCAGGCCGAGGTCCGCGGCCTGGCGCCGGTCGGACTCGGAGGCGCTCATGGCCACGATCCGCACCCCCGCGGCATCCGCCTCCGCTATGAGCCTGTGGTTCAGGTAGCGAGAGCTTGCCGCAACGATCGCGAACTCTGCTCGAGTGCCGAGCAGCGTCGAGGCGAGTTCGTCGGCGCTCGAACAGCGCGCCACGAGTTCATGACCGTGATGAACGAGGTCGATCGACACGCGATCCTCGATCTCGAGCGGAAGCGCGAGCGCGATACGTCCCATGACTCAGCCCTTCACCGGGATGCTTACCGGCACGAGTGAAATGGCAGCATCGTTCGCGGTCGCTTCGAGCACCAGCGCTGTCTTGGCGCGGGGCACGAGCACCTCAACGGACTCGCCCCCGCGCTGGGCGATGATCCCTTCGGATTCGACTATCCGCACGACGGTGGCAGAAGAGACGAGCACGGCGGGTGGCCCGAAGACGCCGTTCTCGCTCGCGTGCGCGGACCAGAGATCGACGCTCGCGCCCACCGTGATCGACTGAGGGAGTCCGCCCCGCACCGTGACGACGACCGCCGCGAGGCGCACGCCGGCAGGATCGCCGACAGCGGATACCGGCACAAGTTCACCGGCCGAGACGGGCCTGGTCACGACAAATCCCGCGTCTGGTACGTCGTCGCGCGCCAGGTATCTGGACTCGGCCCCGTCGAGGCGCACACTCTGGGTGACGAGGTCCCGCGCGTCAATGCGATCCCCAGGGCTCAGGGCCGAGCGCGCCGCGAACACCGGCACGCTCGTGTCGGTGGTCGAGACCAACCAGAGCATGCCGAGTACGGACAGCACGACGAGACCGAGACCGATGGCGAGGCGCGGGTCGAACCACAACGATCTCAACCTGCTCTCCTTCTGTCGTGATGTCGTCGTGGAACCCATGCTCGTCTCCCGGATGGCGGTTTTCTGGTGGTCGCCCTCCATGGTCGTGAAGGCGGACCGAACGCCGGGAAAGTTATCCACAGCACCGTTTCGACCGCACCGGCGCGCACATAATCTAAGGATGAACGACACGAACTCGACCGAGTCGGACACCCCGGGCACGCTCGGCCGCTTTCTCACGCTCGCCGACACGGCCGAGATTCTCAACGTGTCTGCCAGCCAGGCCTACGCTCTCGTCCGTTCGGGAGAGCTTCCCGCCATCAAGATCGGTGGACACGGACATTGGCGCGTCGAACGATCGGTGCTCGAGTCCTACATCGGAGCCAAGTACGAAGAGGCGAGGCGCATGAATCTCTGGAACCAGTCGGATTAT
>JAODMX010000185.1 GCA_025464735.1 Frondihabitans sp.
GGACTCCACCTCGTCGTGATCCGACATCGCCCGCTTGGCGAAAGCAACCAAGAGAGTTCCCATGACCTTCGAACGCATCATCAGGCCCCTCAACGACGGGTGGAAATTCCGCTACGGTGACCGGCTCGACGATCGATGGCCCGGTGTCGATGACCTGGACTGGTACGACGTGGGCGTTCCCCACTCCTTCGGAACACCGACGTTCATGGAAACCGACTTCTACGTTGGCTACGGAAGCTACCGTCGCGCCGTCGACATCGATCCGACCTGGATCGGTCGACACCTGGAGATCACGTTTCACGCCGTGTTCCAGGATGCGGAGATCTACTTGAACGGTCTCCTGGTCGGCCAGCACCAGGGCGGCTACACGGCCTTCCCCGTCGACATCAGCGACTTCGTTCACGCCGGTGACAACCTGCTCTTCGTGCGGGTGGACAACCTCTGGAACCCGAGGCTCGCCCCTCGTGCAGGCGAGCACGTCTTCAACGGCGGCATCTACCGAGACGTGGACCTGGTCGTCACCAACCGGGTGAGGATTGCCTGGTACGGAACATCGATCACCACGCCGGTCGTCACTGCCAACGTCTCCACGGTGGCCATCGACACCGAAGTCGTCAACGATCTCCCGAGGTCGGTCACCGCCGTCGTCACGAACACCTTCGATCACCACGGGGTCCGGCACGACATCTGCACCGAAGTGATCCTGCCGGCCGCGTCGACCGCCATTGTCAACCAGTCGGTCACGATCCCGGATCCTGATCTCTGGCACCCGGATCACCCGCACCTTTACGCGCTCCACAGCTCCATCGCCGTCGACAACGAGATCCGTGATCGAACGGAGACCGGATTCGGGATCCGATGGTTCGAATTCACGGCCGACCGAGGCTTCTTCCTCAACGGCGAGACCTACGACATCGTCGGAGCGAACGTGCACCAGGACCACGCCGGATGGGGGGACGCGGTCACGCACTCCGGCATGCGCCGAGACATCGCGATGGTGAAGGAAGCGGGGATGAACTTCATCCGTGGATCTCACTACCCGCACCATGAGAACTTCGCGGCCGAGTGCGACCGCCAGGGCGTTCTTTTCTGGTCCGAGCTTCCCTTCTGGGGCATGGGAGGCGAAAATATCGAGGGGTACTGGTCGGCAAGCGCCTACCCCATCGATCCAGACGATGAGGCGGACTTCGAACGAAGTTGTGAGCGCACGCTCGAGGAGATGATCCGCGTCAACCGAAATCATCCCAGTGTCATCGTCTGGTCGACCGGCAACGAAGTGTTTTTCAGCGACGACGACGTCATCGAGAAGGCCCGAGCTTTGACCTCTCGCCTGGCCGATCTTGCACACGCTCAGGATCCGAGCCGGCCGGTCGCGGTCGGGGGCGCCCAACGCAAGGACTTCGATTCTCTGGCAGACATCGCCGGTTACAACGGTGATGGCGCCTCACTCTTCATCGATCCAGGCTTTCCAAGCATGGTGTCCGAGTACGGAAGCGTCGTGCAAGATCGCCCGGGAAGGTTCGCGGATCACTTCACCGACGGTGTCGAGATCCCCCGGCCGTGGCGTTCCGGCATCGTCCTGTGGTGCGCGTTCCACCACGGGAGCATCGCGCCCGGGATGGGCCACATGGGCTTCATCGACCACCATCGGCTTCCGCTGCGCTCCTGGTACTGGTATCGGGAGCACCTGACCGGCGTGCCGGCGCCGAGCTTCCCGAAACCGGGTCTCGCTGTGGGCCTGCGGATTGAGGCGGATGTGTCCGTGGTGACAACGGACGGGCACGAGGATGCCTTTGTCGTCGTGAGCACGGTGGACCAAGACGGAACCGTGATCTCGACCGCGCCGGACGTCACGCTGACAGTCACGACGGGAGGCGGTCTCTTCCCGACCGGACGCAGCATGGAATTGACTCCTCGCACCGGGTCCTTCGTGGACGGACGAGGAGCGATCGAGTTCCGCACCTACTTTTCGGGGACGAATATCATCACCGCGACGTCGCCGGGGCTGGCTCCGGCGAGCCTGTCCATCTCTGGCGTGGGTGGCGCGCCGTGGGCCGACCAACCCGTTCGCCTTCAGGACGGCCCACCCTCGCGACTCGGCGCGCCGGTCGGACAGAGCCACGCAAGTCTTGCCCGAGACCGACCGGTCTTCGCGAGTAGCTTCTTGCCCGACCACAAGCCGAGCAACGTCACCACGCCGAGCCTCACGACGTCGTGGCTGTCCAGCGACTCGACCCCCGGCGAATGGGTGACCCTCGATCTCGAAGGACCCCACGACCTCCAGCGGGTGGAGATCGTGTCCCTCGGCAACAGCGCCGTCGACTACGAACTCCTGCTCTCACCCGACAATGACGTGTTCGTCCTCGCAGGCTCGGGGTCCCTCACCGGGGCTGCGGTCACGGAGAACCTCGGCGGAGCACGAACCCGGTTCGTCCGCCTTCGCTTTCCGGCCGCCCCGTGCGCGATCGCATCGATCAGTGTCTACGAGTGAGCCACGCTCTCAGCCAGCACTCTTTGCGATTCGCTCCAGCTCTTCTGCCGTCGGCCCCTCGGAGGGTGCCGGAGGCCCGCTGGCGAGGAAGTCCTCGACCTGAAGGAGATGATTCGCCATCCGAATCCCGGCGCGATCCGGCGAGTGCTCGACGAGCGCGTTGTAGATGGATCGATGCTCGGAGAGTGTGACTCCTTCCGCCCCGCCGACGCTGATGGCACGCCATAGTCGGCTCCTCACGGTCTGACTCGTCAGAGCCGCGATCAACTCGAAGAGCACCGGGTTCGCCGACCCGTGGGCGACAGCCCGATGGAAAGCAATATCGCACTGAAGAATCGTCGCGTGGTCCACGGGGTCAGCCTTCATTGCCGCTGCCATGCCGTCCAGAGATGCCTTCGCGGCCGCGAGCCCTTCTTCGTCGATCGACACCGCGGCGAGCTGCGCCGCTTGCATTTCGAGGGTCCTCCGGACGACATGAAGATTGATCGCGTTTTCGGCCTTCTGAAGGTCGACGATAAAGCTCAAGGGTGCCATCAGCAAGGACGGATCAAGGCTGGTGACGTAGGTTCCCGCTCCCTGCCGCGTCTCGAGCACGCCCATGAGCGACAACGCCCGGACGCCTTCACGCAGGGAACTCCGCGAGACGGCCAAATCGACGGAGAGATCTTTTTCTCGAGGAAGCCGGTCGCCCGGCGCAAGGCTGCCGTCGAGAATCATCTTCTTGATTCCAAAGACGACGACATCTGTTTGCGACATCGGCGTCGCGAGCGTTTCGTTCGACACGCTGTCCAATTCTCGTTCGATCCCTCCGCAGTCAAATACTCCTCGGCGGCTAGAGGGAAAGCTTATCGCCGGGAAGGAGAGGGCTCCTGCCGCGGCGACGTCAAGGGCCGGCCGCTCCTGCGACCGGCCCTTGACGTGCGTGAACTACTGGTTTGCTGCCTGCTTTGCGGCCGCCGCATACGCCGCGTCCGGGCTCGCCTTGGTCTTCACGATGTTTGTCAGAGCGGCGTTGAAGTCCGATTGGGCGACGTTCGAATTGGAGCCGACGTACACCGTCGGAGCCTCCTTGGCCACGCCTGCCAAAACCGTGGAGGTAACCTGGCCGCCGAAGAACGAATCCGGCTGCGTCATTTCTGTCATCGTGTAGGACGACGGTGTCGACGGGAAGAGCGTGTCCTTGGCGTAGCCCTTGGCCATGTTCGACGGATTCGTCAGCCACTCGGCAATCTGCGTTGCCAGTTTCGGATTAGCGGAAGCCTTGAAGACAGAGAGATTCGATCCGATCTGCGACGAGGCACCGCCGGGAGCGGTCGTGACCTTCCACTTGCCGGCGCTGGTACCTCCGGAGGTCGTCATCAGCACGGACTCATAGGCAGGCCCGACCCACCCGACCAGCTTGTTCTGTGCGATACCGGCGCTCCAGTCCTGGGAGTACGGCTCGGCGTTCAAGCACAGTCCGTCCTGCCCGAACGAGGCGGCCCGGAGGAAGGCCTCCTTATTGACGCTCGACTCGGGCTCGAACTTTCCGGCGTTCGTGTAGTAGAAGTAGCCCTTCTGGAAGATCGAGGGCGTGTAGACCGAAGCGTCGGCCGCGTCGCAGACGAAACCGCTTGATTCAGTCTTGATTTTTTCTGCGACGGACCGATAACCGTCCCAGGTGGAGATCAGCTTGCCGACCGCCGCCGGGTCCGTGGGCAATCCGGCAGCCTTGAAGACATCTGCGCGGTAGAAGAAGCCCTCGGGCCCGATGTCGATGGGGATCGCGATCTGCTTGCCATCCTTGGTCTGACCAGCCTTGACCTTCCACGACAGATACTCATTTGAGATCTTCTTGAAGCCGTAGTCGTCAACGTTGACAAATTTGTCTTGCGCTCCCGAGAACGTCGCGGTGGTCGCTACGGCAATATCGGGAATCCCCGAATTCGAGCGGAGAGCGGAGGCGAGTTTCGTGTCCACGTCCGGCGTCTTCAGCAACGTGATCTTCGCTTTCGGGAACGCCGCCTTAACGCCATCGATAGAGGCGGTGGGAAGCGAACCGGGTCGATACCAGATCGTGATGGCGTTGTCGGAGCTCTTCGCTCCGGCGCATCCGGCCAGACTGGCAATGAGGGCTCCTGCGAGCACGAGCGCGCCGAGCTTCTTTGATGGTGTTCTCATGGGTGGAACCTTTCTTGGTTTTCGGCACCGCTGTGTGCCGGGTCTGAGGGAGCGATCAGCCCTTGACGGAGCCGCCGGCGACATTCTCGAGGATCGTCTTACGGAGGCAGAGGAAGAGGATGACCAGTGGGATTGTGGCGACGAGGGTTCCCGACATGACCGTCGAATAGTCGAAGGAACCGTAATTTCCCTTGAGCTGCTGGATGGCGATCGGCAGGGTGTATTCGCTGGGGGTACCGAGGACAAGGAGCGGCCAGAGGTAGTCGTTCCACGTCCACATCACCTGGAAGATTCCGAGCGCGACCAGGGAGGGCCGCATCGCGGGGAGCCCGATACTCACGAACGTCCGGAAGAATCCGGCGCCGTCGATTGCAGCAGCGTCGATCACTTCATCGGGGATGGCCGAAGCTGCCGCCTGCCGCATCCAAAAAACGGCAAAGGCGGTGACGGCATTCGGGATGATCAGGGGTAGGAACGTGTTGAGCCACCCCAATGTCGCGTAGATCTGAAACAGGGGCACGAGCGCCACCCCGGTCGGCAGCACCAGCGTGACAAGGAGCACCCCGAAGAGACGGTTCCGTCCGGGGAATCGGCGCTTCGCAAAGGTGTAGCCCGCGAGGGCCGCCAAGAGGAGTTGAACGGTCGCGATCACGATGGTGAGCCAGACGGAGTTCACGAAAGCACCCCAGAAGTTGGTACTGGCGACCGCCTTCGAGAAGTTGGTGAAGAACTCGGCACCGGGGATCAGCCTGGGCGGAAAGCTATAGATGTCACCGCTCGAGCTCGTCGCCATGACGATCAGCCAGTAGAACGGGAACGCGAAGATCACGACGCCGATGATCAGCACGACGTGGGTGCTGACCCGACTCAGGCGGATTGGTGAACGGCGTTTCTTTACCGGTTTCGGATCGGCTGCGGACACCGCCGTCCGCTGGATTTCATGAATGGTCATGGGTGTCAGTCCTCGAGGGGGTTTTTCAGGAAGCGGTAGGTCACCGCGGCGATGACGAGCAGGATGGCGAACGTCGCCCATCCGATGACGGTCGCGTAGCCGAGGTCCGCATGCACCGGCGAGGACGCGCCCGCCGAGCCGGGGCCACCGAGGTACTGGTACTGCAGCAGCATCATCGTCAGGCCGCCGTTGCCGACGCCATTGCCCCCTCCGAAAAGGAGCTGTGGCTCCGTGAAGATTTGGAGGCCCGAGATCGTCCCCGTCAGAGTCACGAAGATCACGGTGGGGCGGAGGAGCGGAACAGTGATCGAGGTGAGGATCCGAAGGGGTCCGCCGCCATCGATGCGGGCCGCCTCGAAGAGGGAGGTGTCGATGGCCGAAAGCCCGGCCATGAACACCACGAGGAAGTAGCCGAAGCCACGCCAGATGATCATCAGCGCGATGACGATCCGAATACCCCACGGCTCGTTGAGGAGGTCCGACTGCGGCAGTCCAAGGACGCGGGCAATCACGTTGACGATTCCGAACTGATTGCTGAACACGGCCTGAAACACGACGGCGACGACGACAAGGGAGGTCACCTGGGGAAGGAAAAAGGCTGCCTGGTAGAAGGCGCGACCACGCAGTCTCGGCTGGGACAGGATGACGGCGGCGACGAGGGCGCCGATGACCACCGGTATCTGGCCCATCGCGAAGATCAAGAAGGTGTTTCCGGCCGCGTACCAGAAATCACCACTCGTAAAAAGACGGGTCCACTGGTCGAGGCCGACGTACTTCGACGTTCCGATCCCATCCCACTTCTGTGTGCTCAGGTAGGCGGCGTATCCCAGCGGGATGATCGAGAAGCAAGCGAAGACGATGAAGAACGGTGCGATCGAGACGTACTCGCGCCAGTACGCGATGAGGCCATTACGTTTCGGCACACGAGCGAGTACGGGTGTGCGGCTTTGCACAGTCATTGAGGCTCCTGTCGGTGGCTAACTGCGCCGACTGTACCTATCCGGCCCACTCCTTCGCAAGCCATTCATCAGATAACTTGCATGAAATTACGGACTTTGTCGCCATTTAGTGCTCATCTGATCCAAATAGATAGGATCAGAGGACGACAAATCGATCGTGCCAACGAAGCCACCCGAGGAGAGACCTTCATGCCCAGCCAGCGCCACCGGCTCACTCTGACCCGCCCCGCAGAGACATTCCACGATTCCTTTTTGCTCGGCAACGGATCTCTCGGGGCGTCGCTCAGGGGCGGCATCGCCTCCGAGCATGTCGACATCAACCTCGACACCTTCTGGTCAGGGGGGCCGTTGACCCACGACGCCGACAGGGCCGCCCGGCCCCAGCAGTGGCTCGAACCTCTCAAGGAGGCCATCCGAGAGCATCGGTGGCAGGACGCCGAGACGTTTGCAACGCGACTTCAAAGCGGCCGCTACAGCCAGTCCTTCGAACCGCTTGGCGCCGTCACCTGGACATACGCGCCCGAGGGGCCCATCAGCGACTACGAACGCACGCTCGATCTCGCGACCGCCAGATCAGACGTCAACTACGTGGTGGGCACACAATCCGTCCGCGTCGAGTCGTTCGTCTCGGCCGTCGACTCGGTCATCGTCCTCGAGGTCA
>JAODMX010000188.1 GCA_025464735.1 Frondihabitans sp.
GGGCGGAACCCGACGATGCGTTCAAGTCGAAGGTCAAAGCCGCCGATCCCGCGGTGAGCAGCTTTCTGTACTCGGCGGAGGCCTACGATGCCACTGTGCTGGCTGCGCTGGCCGCGACCGTCGCCCACAATGACGCCGGGCTGTCCATCGCCAAACGACTGCGCGAGGTCTCGGAGGGCGGCATCAAGTGCACCAGCTACGCCGAATGTCTCGACGTCCTCAAGACGCAGTCCGATATCGACTACGACGGCGTGTCCGGCCCGATCACCTTCGACAGGAACGGCGATCCCGGAACGGCGCACTACGGCATCTACCGGTATGACGCCGCCAACCGGTTCGCACGCGTGGGCGGGAAAGTCGGCGGTTAGGCATCCGTAATCGCACTTAGTGGAATAGCCAGGGCGCTATGCCGTTAATATTGACTACCGGAGTCCATCGCCGCAGTCCGGTGTCTCGTTCACCAGATCGCTATAAAAGAGGGCACATGGACCAGCCGGATCCCTTCGGTTTCATAGGACTCACCTACGACGACGTCATGCTTCTTCCGGGGCATACGGACGTCATCCCCAGCGAGGCGGACACCAGCACTCGCCTGAGTCGCCGGATCACGGTAGCCGCACCTCTCCTCTCCTCCGCCATGGATACGGTCACCGAATCCCGCATGGCAATCGCGATCGCGAGGCAGGGCGGCCTGGGGGTGCTGCATCGCAACCTCTCCATCGCCGACCAGGCGGAGCAGGTCGACAGGGTCAAGCGCTCAGAGTCCGGCATGATCACGAACCCCGTGACCACGACCCCCGACGCGACGGTCGCCGAGGTCGACGCGATCTGCGGTCGGTTCCGCGTCTCAGGGCTCCCGGTCGTGGAGGGCGACGGCAGGCTCGTCGGCATCATCACCAACCGGGACATGCGCTTCGTCTCCCCGTTTGAAAAGTCCACGACCCTCGTGCGCGACGTCATGACGCGCACGCCCCTCATCACCGCTCCCGAGGGCATCGATCCGGATGACGCGGTCGCGATCTTCGCGCAGCACAAGATCGAGAAGCTCCCACTCATCGACGCCGATGGCAGGCTTCGCGGGCTCATCACGGTGAAAGACTTCGACAAGTCAGAGCAGTACCCGAACGCAACCAAGGACGAAGCCGGCCGGCTCCGTGTCGCGGCAGCCATCGGTTTCTTCGGTGATGCATGGGACCGTGCGATGTCGCTCATCGACGCCGGCGTCGACGCGCTCGTGGTCGACACGGCCAACGGAGACAGCGCGGGGGTCATCGACATCATCCGCAGGCTCAAGAGTGATCCCGTTGCGGCTCACGTCGACATCATCGGCGGCAACGTCGCCACCAGAAGCGGGGCAAAGGCCCTCGTGGATGCCGGCGCCGACGCGATCAAGGTGGGCGTCGGTCCCGGGTCCATCTGCACCACGCGGGTCGTCGCGGGTGTCGGGGTACCCCAGGTCACCGCGGTCTACGAAGCATCGCTCGCGGCTCGGGAGAGCGGCATCCCCGTTATCGCTGATGGCGGGCTCCAGTATTCTGGCGACATCGCTAAGGCGCTCGTCGCCGGCGCCGACACGGTCATGCTCGGTTCGCTCCTCGCCGGTTGCGACGAAAGCCCGGGCGACCTCGTGTTCGTCAACGGAAAGCAGTACAAGAACTATCGCGGGATGGGGTCGCTGGGAGCCCTCCAGAGTCGCGGCGAGAAGACGTCGTATTCGAAGGACCGGTACTTCCAGGCCGACGTGCCATCCGACGACAAGCTGATCGCCGAGGGCATCGAGGGCCAGGTGCCGTACCGTGGCCCACTGTCGGCGGTGGCATACCAGCTGCTCGGCGGTCTTCGCCAGTCGATGTTCTACACCGGCGCACGCACGATCGAGGAGCTCAAGAACAAGGGCAAGTTCGTGCGGATCACCGCGGCCGGCCTCAAGGAATCGCACCCTCACGACATCCAGATGACCGTCGAGGCGCCGAACTACTCGCGGTAGCCGGCTGGCGCCCTGCCGGCTCGGCTTTGGTCTGCTCGGCGGACCGTCGCGGCGGAGCAACCGCTGCCCCCGGCGGAGTTGGTACCTCGCGGCGGAGCAAGCTCTTTCAGCGGCGGAGGTGACGTCTCGCGGACGGAGTCAGATCTGCCTCCGCGATGGAGTATCTCCTCCACCACACACGCCAGAAGTGCGGCCCGCCCACCGAATGCTCGAATCACGCCGAGCAGGATTGCCGCGTGTTGAATGCTCTGCGCGTGGACTTTTCAGCTCTGGCCCGCGAAGGCCTGATTCTCGTGGACAACGTTCGTGACCACATCGACGACACCCGAGGGTTGAGACGCGATGTCGCGAATGGAAGGCTCGTCGCGATCCGCCGCGGCGCCTACGTCGAGAGCCCTCTGTGGCACGGGCTTTCCGGGCGGGAGCAGCACCTTCTGAGGGCTCGAGCGGTGGTCGCGGCATCCGGCCGCCCGATCGTGCTGGCGGGCAAGTCCGCCGCAGCAGCGTGGGGTATGCCCATCGCGGGTGACTGGCCCGCTGAGGTATCTGTGCTCGACGAATGGCGCGGTGGCGGCCGATCGGAGCCCGGAGTGCGGGTATCCGCGGTCGGCTTTGCGACCGCGAGGACGGAGACAGTGCACGGCATGAGGGTGACGAGTCTCGACAGAACGGCCTTGGATGTTGCACGTGTGCAGTCCTTCGCGAACGCCCTAGGCTCAGCGGACTGGACCCTTTGGCGAAAGAATCCCCTCGCGATTTCCGCCGACGAGCTCTTCGAGGACTTGGCACTGCTCCATCCGCGCACGGGAGAGCGACATCTTCGGCGAGTCGTGCGAAATGCCACGAGCCTGTCTGACTCGTTCGGCGAGTCGCACGCTCGCGCGGTCATCCACTTGCTTGGTTTTGCTCCACCAGAGTTGCAGGTCACCTTCCGGGACAGCGAGGGCGCGATGGAACCCGATTTCTTCTGGCGAGGCGTCATGAAGGCAGCGGAATTCGACGGCAAAGCCAAATACACGAAAAACGAGTTCACAAAGGGCGATCCCGGTGAGGTGGTCTGGCGAGAGAAGAAGCGCGAGGACCGCTTGAGGAGACAGGGATGCGGCGTGACTCGCATACTCACGGAGCACGTCATGAATCCGCCACGACTCGAGCGACTCCTGCTCGAGGCCGGGATCCCTCGCGGCGGAGCAAATGCGTCGCGGAGGTAGGCCTAACTGCCTCCGCGGGTCGGTTTCTCCGCCGCGGCAGGGGGTTGCACCGCCGCGAGCCCGTTGCTCCGCCC